>DTRI01000266.1 GCA_012966015.1 Flavobacteriales bacterium
AGGCATATCAATTTAATATTACTTTTTACGTTTTTCTATAATGTATCTAGAAGAACTCTTCTTCTTAGATCTGGTTTTGTAACCCTTTGCTGGTAATCCTGTTCTAGACCTCGGATGACCTCCAGAGGCCTTTCCTTCACCTCCACCCATTGGATGATCAACCGGATTCATTGCTACTCCCCTTGTTCTTGGACGTTTACCTCTCCATCTATTACTTCCTGCTTTCCCAATAACCTGAAGCATGTGATCAGAATTTGACACCACGCCAATTGTAGCGGCACATGTTGCAAGTAGCATTCTCGTTTCACCAGAGGGCAGTTTTACAACTGCATATTTGCCATCCTTGGCAGTAAGTTGTGCGTGTCCACCTGCTCCTCGCGCCAATACGCCACCGCGACCAGGGTTCATTTCAATATTATGAATAACGGTACCCAAGGGAACCTCTGCAAGAGGCATAGAATTTCCGATCTCCGGAGCGGACCCCTTACCTGATTCAATCTTTTGCCCAACTTTTATTCCGTTAGGGGCAATGATATATCTCTTCTCACCGTCAGTATAGTAAATCAAAGCAATTCTAGCGGTTCTATTTGGATCGTACTCGATAGACTTCACAACACCCAAAACGTCGTGCTTGTCTCTTTTGAAGTCGATTTTACGATACCGTTTTTTATGACCGCCACCAACATTCCGGACAGTCATCTTGCCTGTATCGTTCCTTCCTCCGAACCGCTTTATGCCTTTTACTAAGCTCTTCTCAGGCTTTGAAGCAGTTAAAGAATCAAAGGCGCTAATTACTTTGAATCTCTGCCCTGGTGTAACCGGTTTTAATTTTCTTACTGCCATCGCTGCTACTTATATATTGCTATAAAAATCTATGGTATCTCCTTCTGCAAGAACCACCACGGCTTTCTTAAAAGCCTGGGTTCTTCCGGTAACAACACCACTTTTCGTATTTCTAGATCTCGGCTTTCCGGGGGAATTCATGGTACGTACCTTAGATACTGATACTCCATACACTTCTTCAATTGCCTTCTTAATTTCGACCTTGTTGGCTTTTCTGTTTACGATAAATCCGTAGCGATTATACTTTTCGCTCTGGGCCGTCATCTTTTCGGTAACAATTGGTTTTTTTATTACGTTGTCCATTTTAGCCTAATATTTTTTCAACCTTTTCAACAGAGCCTTCCGATAGAAAGACTTTATTGGCATTTAATATGTCGTAAGTGCATAATTCTTCAGCCGAGACCACCCTGGTTTTTTTAAGGTTTCTCGAAGAGAGCTTAATGGTTTCATTAAACTCAGCTATCACAATAAGGCTCTTAGAATCAGAAACCTCAAGGTTGCTTAGTATCTGAGCAAACTCTTTAGTTTTTGGGCCATCTAACTTAAAATCTTCCAGAACCGCGAGGCTTTCTTCCTTTATCTTGTGGCTAAGAGCTGATTTGCGAGCAAGTCTCTTCACTTTTTTATTCAGCTTAAATCCATAGTCGCGAGGTCTTGGCCCAAATGCTCGACCACCACCTCTGAATATAGGATTCTTTATGTCACCAACCCTTGCAGCTCCTGAGCCTTTTTGCTTTCTGATTTTTCTTCTCGATCCCTTGATGTCGCTTCTCTCCTTAGCCTTATGGTTTCCCGTTCTTTTGTTTGCCATATGGTGCTTGACATCCAGGTATATGGCATGATCGTTGGGTTCAATACAAAATACTGAGTCGTTCAGCTTTGCTTTCTTGGAGGTTTTCTTTCCTTTTATGTCTATTACAGCTAGTTCCATTGCAATTGCTTCTATTCTATTTCTCTATAACCACATAACACCCATTGGCCCCTGGCACAGAACCTTTTACAACCAATAAGTTGTCTTTGGGTATAATTTTCAATACTTGAAGATTTATATTTTTTACTCGCTCTCCCCCCATTCGGCCACCCATTCTCATTCCTTTAAATACTCTTGCCGGATATGATGCAGCACCAATGGACCCTGGTGCCCTCAATCTATTATGCTGTCCATGCGTAGCTCCTCCAACTCCGTGAAAGCCATGTCGTTTCACTACGCCCTGAAATCCCTTTCCTTTAGATGTTCCCACAACGTCTACCCATTCGCCTTCGGTAAAAATATCCACACTAACAGTGTCGCCAAGCTTATATTCACCATCTTCAGTATTGGGAATAGCCAGTGCATCTCGGAATTCAACCGTTTTGTACTTCGGAGCAGTATTGGCTTTCTTAAAATGGCCTGTCTCAGCTTTGTTGCTATTCTTCTCTTTCTTGTCGTCAAAGGCTAACTGGATGGCTTCATAGCCATCTTTCTCCTCCGACCTGATTTGCGTAACCACACAAGGCCCAGCCTGTATAACAGTGCAAGGCTGATTCTTGCCAGCTTCACTGAATATTGAGGTCATTCCGATTTTTTTACCAATTATACCTGACATTTCGTTATGCTTTTATTTCAACCTCCACCCCACTAGGCAATTCGAGCTTCATTAGCGCATCGACGGTCTTTGGTGTAGAGCTATAAATATCCATGAGTCTTTTATATGAACAAAGCTGATATTGCTCTCTCGCCTTTTTATTCACGTGAGGAGATTTCAGCACTGAAATCTCCTCACGTGAATAA
>DTRI01000267.1:0-18506 GCA_012966015.1 Flavobacteriales bacterium
CGTGAGGATATTGAGTTTAGTGGAAACGGAACCCTGTGCGGTTGTGATAATCCTGGATATACATTGCGGCCCGCCATAGGTAATGGAAACTGGGGAGGGATTGCCGGAATCACATGCGGTGGTGTTACACAGGTAATGACCGTAACTTTTGAATTTATTTCCTTTTGCACGCCTACATATACGAATGCATGTTCATCAGGTGATTACATAGACGGAGTGCAGTTTTCCAATATTTCTAATACCTCTACAGGATGTAATGGAAATTCAGATAATTTTATTTTGTACGCCAACCCGCCAGCTATCATTGGAAGAGGAGTTGAATATCCTATTACGCTAACGCCCTCAACAGCGAACCCTATGGGTTTTGGTGTTTGGATAGATTACAACTTAGACAATGATTACAGCGATGCCGGTGAGTTTGTTTTGGCAATTGCTCCCGGAATTGTACCCGTAACCGATACGATAACCATTCCCCTTTCAGCTTCCATTGGCGCTAGCAGGATAAGGGTTCGAGGAATTGCCTCAGTTACACCCACAGCAGCTGACTCTTGTAGCAATGCTACGGATGGAGAAACCGAAGATTATGCCTTGGAAATCAAATTGCTGACGGATGTCGGAATATTACAAATTGACTCGCCAGTAACTGTTTGCGGACTTACCGGAACGGAATCTATTGTCGTTACAGTTTATAATTTCGGCGCCATTGATCAGGATTCAATTCCCCTGGCCTATCGGGTGGATGGTGGTACTCCAATATTAGATACACTTTATCCTACCCTGGCAGCAGGTGACACAGTTTCTTTTACCTTTTCTGCAACTTACGATTTTTCGGTACCCGCTACCTATATTGTAGATGTATGGTCAAATGTTACTGCAGATGATGATTCTTCTAATGATAGCTCTGCTGCAAATGTTATTGTTCATATACCTATTATCACCACCTATCCATACTTTCAAAACTTTGAATCAGGCGATGGAGGATGGGATAGTAAAGGGACAAACGATACATGGGAGCTGGGTGCGCCAACGAATACATTCATAAGTGGAGCTTCAAGCGGAACGAATGCGTGGGTTACCAGCCTAACAGGTAATTATAATTCTAATGAAAGGTCATATTTAGTTTCTCCATGTTATGATTTTTCCGGAATGTCCGTCGATCCAAGACTCAGCTTTGAACATATATTTAGCCTGCCAGCCTTCGGTGATAGCGGGTACGTGGAATTCAGTACAAATGGAGGTGGTAGCTGGTTGAAAATTGGTACAGCTTCTTCAGGCGGTTTAAATTGGTACAACCAGCCTGCAGGTGATTATTGGTCCGACAATTCGGGACTTGCTGGGGTTTGGAGAACTGCGCGCCATGAATTAACCAGCCTGGCCGGTCAGTCTAGTGTGAGATTCAGATTTGTGATGGGTACAAATGCCTTTACAGTTGACGAAGGTTTGGGTGTGGATGATGTATTTATTTGGGAACCTCAGCCCGATGATGTTGGCGTAATCATTCTGGATAATCCGCTAACCGGATGTAATCTTACCGCCACTGAACGGATAACAATCCTGGTGGAAAATTTTGGTACTGTCAGTCAGGATACAATACCTGTTGCCTACAGTATTGATGCAGGCCCGGCTGTGAGAGATACAATATATCAGAATATTGCACCTGGAGATACTGCCATATTCTCGTTCGCCGTGGTGGTGGACATGTCGACGCCAGCTGTGTATAATGTAGATGTGTGGACAGAGTTGCCAGGAGATGTAATCTTCTTCAACGACAGCTTGATGGGAAATACTGTTGAACATTTTTTGTCTATAACTGCCTTTCCACTCATAGAAGATGTAGAATCTGAGCCAGTGTGTGGTACCATCTGCGGAGTTGCCTGCCCGCTAACAGGCCTATGGACAAATAGTGTTACCGACGATATTGATTGGACCACAGATGAAGGTGGTACTCCTTCAGGTGGAACCGGGCCGACCGTGGATAATACTACAGGTACGGCAACTGGTAATTATTTCTATACAGAGGCTTCTGGATGTAACCAAACTGAAGCTGTTTTGATGAGCCCATGCCTGGATTTTGATTCCATTACAACGCCTACAATGACCTTTGCTTACCACATGTTCGGAGCCAATATGGGTGAGCTTTATGTCGATATTGATACAGCCAATACATGGACAAATGTGTTCACAGCAATTGGCCCTCAACAGTTAGTCCAAACAGACCCCTGGATTGAAACGGAGTTGGATTTATCCATGTACTCCGGCATTGTTCGGTTGCGAATAAGAGGTATAACAGGCCCTGGCTTTACAAGTGATATATGCATTGATGATCTCAGGGTTTATGATAAACCGCCGAATGACGTTGGGGTGCTATCCATAGATGCACCAATTTCCTGCGGTATTCTTACTGCAACTGAGATTATTACAATTACAGTTAAAAATTTTGGATTGAATGCCCAGGATACTATTCCTGTTGCTTATAGGGTTAATGGAGGCCCTGTAAATGTGGATACCATGTTCACAAACCTGCCTGCCGGAAGTGTAGCATCTTTTACGTTTGCAAATACGGAGGATTTATCTGCAGTGGGGCCCTATATTTTTGATGCATGGACTGCAATGGCCACAGATGAAGATATAAATAACGACAGCCTAATTGGCTATATTTCTAATCACCAACAGATTTGTTGCATTCCAGTTTATACAGTGCTTTGTACCTCAGATGATTACATCGATGGGATAAAGTTTGCGGGAATCAGCAATATCGGGACAGGTTGTAATGGAAACGCCGATAACTACATTTATTATGTGAACGACACAGCGCAGGTTGCCATGAATAATACCTATGCTATCTCACTGACACCGTCAACTATATGGGATCAGGGATTCGGCGTATGGATAGACTTTAACCATGATGGAGATTTTGAAGACACGGATGAATTTGTGTTCTCGTCTCCTGCCTCCATAGCTACGGCAATGGGGAATATTACAATTTCCTGTCGTGTTCCGCTATCGGGCAATACCATCATGAGAGTTCGTTGCATTTTCGGGGCAACCCCTACTTCAGCTAATAGCTGTGATACGCAGACATTTGGCGAAACGGAAGACTACAATATATTTATCAAAGCTGGCTCAGCGCTGGATGCTGGAATAATGGATATAGCAACCCCCGTAACTTCATGTGCATTGAGCAGTACTGAGGTGGTTACCATTGAAGTACAAAATTTTGGTTCTGATACCTTGTATGGAATGGATGCGTTTTACAGTATCGATGGTGGTACACCGGTAATGGAAACGCTTTCCAACACCATGCCTCCCGCTACCTCTTTTATCTATGCCTTTACGCAAACGGCAGACTTATCGGTACAGGCCACCTATTCAATAGATGCCTGGGTAGCAATGGCCGGAGACTCTACCACTTGTAACGATTCAATGACTAATTACCAGGTAACTAATTTAGTTCCCGTTACAAGCTATCCAGCTATGCACGATTTTGAGTCAAACTCCCTCTGCAATGCAGTGCCCTGTGGAGTAACCTGTGTAATCAGTGGCGACTGGTATAATGACAACAGCGGCGATGACGATGCGGACTGGATAACAGACGAAGGCGGAACACCTAATTTTGGCACGGGGCCTATGATAGATGTCACTTTGGGCACTGGAATTGGGAATTACATTTATACTGAGGCTACATTTTGTAATAACATGACGGCGAATTTGGTTAGCTCATGTTTGGACATTTCGGCTCTTGCTTATCCATATCTCGAGTTCTATTATCACATGTTTGGATTAGATATGGGTAGCATGTTTGTCGATGTTTATGATGCAGGAATGTGGACACAGATCGATGCGATTATCGGTGAGCAACAATCCGCTCAAACAGATCCATGGATTCAGCGTTCAATCGATTTGTCAGCCTATTCAAGCTCAATAATTCAGCTGAGAATAAGGGGTGTGAGCGGAGTCAATGCCAATAGCGATATGGCAGTTGATGATATTCTAATTATCGATAAACCAGCGAATGATGTTGGAGTGATTTCTATAGATGCACCCGTTGACGGCTGCCTGAGCTCCGGTGATTCAATTACAGTGAGTATTAAAAACTTTGGTGCCGTGTCACAGGACACGATTGAGGTGGCCTATTCTGTAAATGGTGGCGTACCGGTTCAGGAAACAATTTATGCAAACGTCGATCCAGGTGATACGCTTAGCTATACGTTTACTACGCTCGGTGATTTCTCGGCACCTGGCATACATACGACAGACGCCTGGACGGAAATGACTTCAGACAGTAAATTGGCGAATGATAGTACGCTTCAGGATACGGTTAATAATTTATCGACAGTGGCAGACTTCACCGTTGACAACATACAGAACTGTGTTGGCGGCCTGTGTACATTCAGTGATATCTCATCTAATTCACCTTTTGATTGGTACTGGACTTTCGGAGATGGAGACACTTCAATTTTGGCCAATCCAACACATATTTACTCAGCCGTTGGCGTGTATACAGTGACGCTAACTGTTACCAATCCTTGTAACACAAACATGACCACCAAAGTGGCCTATATGAATATAGCAAAAGGTCCTAAATTGCCGGATTGCACACCTGTTGTGCTGGACATCAATAATGACATTGGTATTTACAATGTGGAATTTAACACCATCAACAATAATTCCGGAAGTACAATGCAGAGCTATTGGGATTACAGCTGCTTTGCGTTCACCACAGTGCAGATGGGCTCCATACAAACAATTACTGTTGAAACGAGTCCTACATGGAGTGAAAATGTAAGAGCTTGGATCGACTATAATAACGACAGTGTGTTTGATGATGTAACTGAGCTGATTTTCTCATCAGACAATAAGCTTGGCACCCATACCGCGCAGTTGATTATATCGGGGAATGCGGTAGTAGATACCATGCTCAGAATGAGAGTGTCATCTGATTTTACAGGATCGACGCCTACATCATGTGATACGCTAACGTATGGCCAGTGTGAGGACTATGGGGTGATGATCCTTACTGCGAACATTAAGCCGGATGCGAATTATAACTATAATATAACGGATTATTGTAATGGCGTGGTGGAATTCACCGATTTCTCTGGCTTCTTCCCTACAAGCTGGTCCTGGAATTTTGGTGACGGCAACAACGGAGTCGGAGATACAATTACACATACCTATGCTTCTCCGGGTACTTATACGGTTACATTAATTGCAAGTAATGTATTTGGAAGCGACACCTCAATGCAGACGGTGCTAATAGACTCAGTAGTTGCTGATTTTTTCATGCCCGACGACACTATTTATCAGGGCACTACCTTTCAATTTACCAATACCAGCTATGGAGCAAATACGTGGTCCTGGTCACTGGGCCAACCGGGTACCTCAACTGTCAAGGAGCCAATTGTCATTTATGATTCCCTGGGCAGCAATACAATAGTTTTAATAGCTACAAATTCGGTAACTGGATGCCAGGATTCAATCAGCTATCAACTTGAGGTGATTGAACTGCCCCCGGTCGACACAACTGCAATTCAGGTCATTGAAGCGTTAAAGACCATTATCTTAACTCCGAATCCAACTACGGGGCTGGTAACTGTCTCATACCACTTTACTGTAAATTCAGATGTGGTTATCTCTTTGTATAATAGTATAGGAGCCGCTTTGGAGATAGATCAGGTATCTGAAATCAGTAACTATCAGCACTCTATTGACCTATCCCCATATGAAAAAGGCTTGTATTTTGTTAAATTTGACGTTAAAAGTAATTTGAAGGAGAATAAAACGGTTTTCAGAAAGATAATATTAGAGTAAAAAACAACTGATGTTGAGACTAATTAGAACACTGAATATACGCTTATTTATACGAATTTCGCTGTTGTCGATTGTCATGGTAACCAGTAGCGTGGTTTACTCTCAAACTCAACAGGTGCTGTTGGGCTGGCAAAATTTTGATGATGCGCCGAACTCATTGTCTTTTGCCATTTTACCTAATTTCGGGGTGCCGCCAAGCTATGGGTTTAACGAGTGGGAGATTAACAAAGACTATAACGGACAAGGTGTATATCCAAATACACCGTCTCAGGACTCTACCTACGGAAATATTGGCCAGATTGGTCCGCCCAATCAGAATTACCTGCACATCAGAGATTTTTTGGATACGATTTATGATGACTGCTATGATCCGATTGTAGCCAGTGAGCGCTGGGCGATTATGAGCAGCGGTATTTGCACACAGGGATATGATAACATCATCCTTAACTTTTGGTGGCTGGCACAAGGTGCCCCGGGTGATTTCGGAGAGGTGTATTACAGTGTAAATGGAACCGGGGGACCGTGGGTGTTAACGAATAAAAATGACGCAGCGCCTTGTGGAAGTACCACTAAGTATTGTAATACAACCAGGTGGAAGTATGCCAAAATTGAAGGCCCACAATTTATCAATCAGGACAATCTGAGCTTTGCCTGGAAGTGGACCAACGATGCGGTGAATAGCAACGACAGTCTGCCATTTGCTGTCGACGATATTATTATTGTTGGAGAATATGATCCCGCTGATCTGAGCGGGGCAGGGATCAATGCAGTTTCTATTTCTCCTTCTCCAATCTGTCATCACGATGTGGTTAACACCACTCTTTCATTCCTCTTCAATCTAACTGACCCGCTTTGTCCTGGGAGTTACTCGATTGAAATTTCAGATTCCAACTGTAATTTCACCAACTCTTTTACTATTGCCACATTTGGAGCAGGAGCGTTGAATTCGGGTATTACGTACCAGGTGTCTGGACCACTACAGATTCCTACCTCATTGCCCATTGCATCATGTTATTGCTTTAGAATAAACCGTATCTCACCTCCGACTATCATTGGTACACCCAACTTAGGATGCTTTCAGATCATCGACTGTATTGATAGCATCAATATTGCAGCCACACCTGCGGTTTTGCAGAACCCTTACTGGAATCCCACCTATCCGGGTAATCCGCCAGGGCTTCCACCAAATCAGCAACCCATTTGCGATTCGAGTGTAATAGATGTGAAGTTTTTCTCCTTTGGGGCATACAATCCGGGCAATTCATATACCTTAGAGCTATCGGATTCGTCGGGCAACTTTGCAAATCCAACGGTAATAGGTGGCCCTCAAGCGAGTACGACAACCTGGGATCCCGCCATTAATCCCAATGCTCCCGGATCTATCAGCGGCGCCATAACACCTCCGCAGATATCGGGTTGCAATTATTACATAAGAGTGGTATCCTCAGATCCTGTGGTCAATGGAGCACCCTGGGGCCCTTTTTGCATCATGGAGTGTGATATCATAACCAACAACGGTAAGGATATAAGTCTCTGTATTACCGATGGGTGCAATGCAAGTATTACGAGGCAAGTACCAATCGGAATGCAGAATGGGGTGGATTTTACGTATGTTCTAACCGCCGACTCAGTTCTGGATACGGTAAATATCACTCAGACGACAATCTGGAATACAATCACCTGCTCTTACGTTAATACAACAGTATATGATAGCATATATGATTATGAATATATGATTGACGTAACCAGCTCGGGAATAACGGGTACGGATTGGAAGTGGTTTGTAAACGGGGAGTTGCAAACTCCTGCTGACTCTCTTAACCCATCATTCATGTATACCTGTGAAGGTACATATACAATAAGGCTCGATTCACTTGATTTTTGTGAGACGCCTGTTGAAAAGACCGTACGAGTTGGCAACCTGAGCCCAGATTTTATTTTTGAGGTAACGGATACCAATGTTGTATTTACCAACACCTCCGTATTTGATCCTGCAGATTCAATAACATGGTCATGGCAGTTTGGTGATGGCTGGGATCTTAAATCTAAAGATTCAAAAGATTCATCGAAAATGAACCATGTGTACAATGATTGTTTTGGAAGTTATATGGTTACGCTGACTGCGACTAAGCAAAATTGTTGCTCCTCCACCATTACTAAGGAAGTGAACGTAGGTTTATTGATGGGTGATTTCAATTATTCTACAAATGGAACCACGGTAACTTTCGAAGATTTTTCAACAGGGATGAACGATAGCCTCATCAATGGAAAATCCTGGTTATGGGATTTTGGAGATGGACAGACGGCTGTACTTGGTACATATGACTATAATTCTCCTATTCCTGTTCCAGATCCTTGTGCTGCTGGAGGATTTGACACCATATATCCGGTTCGAGATACCGGCGATATCAGCCACTTCTATAACAACTGTGGTATCTATGATGTTACATTAACGGTAGTTGACTCAGGTGAGGTTTGTGTGAAAGTACCATTCCGAATAAATACATTTGATTCCCTGTCAGTATATGGTGCTTGTAATAATTTTATGGTGCAGATTCTCTCGCCTGGAGATCCTCCTGCCTATCCTCCCGCAATGACTATAATTGGTACTGTTGGTGAGTTGGGAGCCACCATAGGTTTCGCCAATGACACGTTGACATTATGCATTCCACCATTCACGTTGTATCAGGCTTTAGGCTATCAGCTGGGAATGTATTATATGAGGATAATTGCGGATAGCTCTACCACACCATACAACCTGCTGGGATCTTTAATACGTCTCAATGTCAAAGGAATTTCGGGGATTTTGATGGATCACGGGCTTAGAGATCAGAATGGACCAATTGCAGATTATGATACACTCTGCGCAAATACTGATGGCCTGGGCATAGATATTTTTAATCCTCAGCTGTTGAGCTCCAATTACTTCGTGCAATTCTCAACTGGGGGCAATCTGTTTGCTACTTTCCTCTGGGATCCCAATCTATATGGCTTTAGTGTTTGCTGTTTTAACCTGGCAGGCTGGGCAACTGGAGTTTATGAGGTTACTATAGAGGAAGTGGAAAAGGGCTTTATTCCATTTGATCCGCTCGGTGATTATTGTGTCGGGCCTTTCAGCAAACCGCGTTATTTCTATCTCGATGCAGGACCGGTTGTGGAGGTAATTGGCCCGGATGAAGTGTGCCTTGGAGACACGGTGACCTTTAGAGCAAAATTTACAGATACACTGAAACATTGTGAAGGAAACTCACTTGTTGTAGATACGTCATTTATTCCTGCAACCTACTATGACTGGAATTTTATCGACAATTTTAATATTGGAACAATTCTTACGGAGGCCAATAATGAGCTGACGATTGTCTTCAATAATTTTGGATCGGCCCAGATAGAGCTCAGTGCATTGAGTGCATGTGGAAGTGGTTCTAGCTCCACGGTGATTATTGTTAAGCCCAACTCAATTCTCACGACAACGCCCGACCCGGACACCACTATTTGTGAGGGTGAAACAATAACATTGTCCGCCACGAATTCAACATGGGTGGCTTATAATGACTTCGCGTGGATCATAGATTGTGATACGGTACAAACGGCAACCTATGCCCCGGGCGCTACAGATACTTATACCGCTACACCAGATTCCGACTTTACGGTAGTAATATTCGTAGACAACAAGGGCAACTCTACTTTCGGTTGTCCGGACTTTGATACGATTACCGTTCATGTGGTTGAGGTTCCTGATCTGGAAACTTACAATGCAGAGATTTGCGTAGGTGATAGTGCGCAGCTGGATGCATTTGCGCCGGAGGCTACGTCCTATGCATGGGTTCCTACATCTACACTTGATGACTCGGTCATTTATAACCCAATAGCTAAACCGCTTACAACAACAGATTACATTGTTACTGTTGGATACGATTCCATATGTCCGGATAAATCGGATACCGCTACGGTTACAGTAAATATTCCAATTGTTACTCCATGCTGCGACACAACCATCTTTCTTGGAGATGCTGTAATGCTAAGCGCAAATGCACCTGATGGTTTGACCTATGTGTGGACCCCTGCGGCTGGTTTGGACGATCCAAGTTTAGCAAATCCGACCGCAACTCCAGATTCAACCACCACTTACAAAGTAGTGATGATCGATAAATTCGGTTGCGTTGACTCCAATGAGATAACGGTAGAAATAATATCTCCTGACTTCGAACCCGAGGTTCCCGACGCTTTCACGCCGAATGGAAGTGGGCCTACTCCGAATAATATTCTTTACGTATTTGACGTGAAGGGCATGGAAGGAGAATCGATTGAATCAATTTCGTTTAAAATATTTAACAGATGGGGAGAAATGATTTTTGAAGCGACAGAGAGAAATCAAATCATATACCCATTAGGAGGATGGGATGGAACACATATGAACAATGGCAAGAATATGGAAGTCGGAGTGTATGTGTGGTTGTTGGAAGCGACCTCGGTGAAAGGTGATAAAATTGGACCGATTAGTGGAAACGTTACACTGTTAAAATAAGAGCTTAGATAAAAGTAAAATGAAAAGAACATTATTCGTACTATTTATCGCTTGTATTCTGCTGAGTTGGGGAACCAAATCTGTTGCACAGGATATACACTTCTCTCAATTTTATTTTTCTCCGTTAACCCTGAACCCAGCTCATACCGGCTTCTTTAACGGGAAGCATAGATTTGCTACCAATTATAAAAGTCAATGGAAAAGAGCTTCGGGTGGAGATCCTTATGTTACTTTTACCGGAACCTACGATGTACATATATTGGATAAGATTATGAAAGCTGCAGATATGGCGGGTTTTGGAATCAGTGTCTTTAGCGATAAAGCTGGTAAAGGTGATTTAAAAACTACCGGTGCATTTGGTTCATTGGCTTATCACAGAGATATGATTGGTAATGGCAAGCAATTGGTGTCCTTGGGACTTCAGGCGGGAGTAGTGCAAATGGGTTTCGATAGATCAAAACTCAGGTTTGGAGATGAGATACTCAGTGAGAGTGAAGCGGGAACGGGCCAGGAAGTTTTTGACAGGACCAGTGTCATATATGCTGATGTAAATGCAGGATTGCTTTGGAATTATATCTACTCGAAGAAGATGGTATTTTTTGTAGGATTATCTACCTATCATCTAACTCAGCCTAAGGTAAATTTTCTGACAACTACAGAGTCTAATGTATTATCCAACAGAACCGCGATACAGGCAGGAGGATCATTTTTTGTAACGGAGAGATGGGATGTGCTTCCCAGCTTCCTGTACATGATTCAAAAGGCCTCCAATGAAACCAATTTAGGGTTGGCGGCGAGATACAATACCAAATCGAAAGCTTCCATCCGGTTAGGGGGCTGGTACCGGCAATGGGCAAACTCAGATGCTTTTATTATTATGGCAGGCTTTGAGTATATGGACATTACGCTGGGAATGAGCTATGATATTAACGTTTCTACACTAAAGGAAACTAGTAACGGACAAGGCAGCTTTGAGATTGCGCTGATATATGTTTTGCAGTCTTCAAAAGCTATCGTTCAGGATATGGAATGTCCTCACTTTTAGGAGAGTCTAAGAAGAAATTACATGAACAAGCTGATTAAACCCACACACTTCTCAAATATATTGCGGTTCGCATTTGTGATCATTATTTCATTTATGATGTTGAAGCCGGCGAGTGCAACACACGTAATTGGTGGTGAGGTATATTATGAGTGCCTCGATCCTGCTACCGGATTTTACCGATTCACGGTCAAATTATATAGAGATTGCTATAACGGCGTTCCGTTTTTTGATGATCCGATATTTGTTTCTGTCTATGACAAAAATGACAACCTGGTCATTAAGTTCAATATGGCGCTTCCACCTGATGATACGCTGGATAACAATACTTATAACGTATGCTTGTATTCGCCACCTGACATCTGTGTACATGAGGCTGTTTATCAGGAAGATTTTTTCCTCCCTCCGGGTGAATTTTACATGACTTATCAAAGATGCTGTAGGAATGTTATTATTCAGAATATTGTAAATCCAAGCTCGGTTGGCTTTGGGTTTGATATTAAAATTCCAGACTCGACAGAAGCTTTGTGTAACAGCTCACCTTATTTTAATAATTATCCGCCCACTATTATTTGCCTCAACGAGCCGTTTACCTATGATCATTCTGCTACCGACCCCGATGGTGATTCACTGGTTTACTATTTATGTGCACCAAATGATTATAGCACCGGAAGTTTGGGGATAATTCCTGACCCACCCGGCCCTCCGGTTGTACATTTTGACGTGCCATATTTAGGTGTTTATGATTCGCTGTACCCCATATGGGCGCCGGTTGATTCATTTAAAATAGATCCTGTTACCGGATGGATGACGGGTACTCCCACCCTGCCTGGAAATTATGTGGTTGCTGTATGTGCCACGGAATACAGGGATAGTGTAAAGCTCTCTACCAACAAAAGAGACTTTCAATTTAACATTGCAGCCTGTTTGTCGGACCCGCTCTTAGGATTTACTTCAGAACCTGACCCATGTGATAACCTGAAAATTAATTTTACATACACTGGCAAGCCCGTCGAGTCATTCTTCTGGGATTTTGGCGTTGATACAATAGATTCTGATACGAGCATATTTAAAGACCCAACATACACCTATCCCGATACCGGCACTTATCCTGTAGTGTTAGTTGTAAACCAGGATTACACCTGTGCAGATACCCTTTCAATTGATGTTACGCCACCTAATCCGCTCAGAGCTGATTTTTCCTGGACAAAGGTGTGCCCATGGAATACAGTATTTTTTCAGGATCAGTCCGATACCAATGCTTACACCGGCCCAATTACCGGCTGGACATGGATATATGGAGATGATGACTCGTCATATATCCAAAACCCCAGCCACATATACGCGGATACAATTACATATGCTACATCGCTAATTATCACAACAGCAAACAATTGTGTGGATACAGGAAATCTAAATGTTAACTTTTATCCTATTCCGGATGTGTACGCAGGATCTGACGTTTATATTACCTTGGGTGATGATGTAGAGCTCGGCGCGTTTGGGGCCGCTACTTATAATTGGAGCCCCCCCACAGCATTGAGCAGTACAACAGTTTACAATCCCATGGCCTCTCCCTTTGCAACAACGGACTACGTTGTAACCGGGACCTCACTTAATTCTTGTTATAATCGTGACACCGTACGTGTCTATGTGGTTGACGCCCAGGTGGAAGTGCCAAATGCTTTTTCACCGAATGACGACGGCGTGAACGACGTAATTTATTTGCTTGCGGTTGGTATAATTGATGTTCAGGAATTTAAGATATTTAACAGGTGGGGACAGGTTGTTTTTGAAACTTCGGACATCCTTCAGGGCTGGGATGGAATGTTCAATGGACAACCACAGGAAATGGGCAATTACGCGTATTATTATAAGGCAATGGATCGTGCGGGAACTTTGAAGGAGGGCAGTGGTGACATAGCGTTATTGCGTTGACCAAAAAGAATCAATGAAACGAGCCATTATTAATTGTTTATCACACAGAAGAATGATTATTGGCGTGTACCATGATACCGCTAAAAATCAATGATAAATACATGAAAAAGACAATTGTATTCATATTAGGTCTTGCTTTTTCCCTTAACCAGGGTTATTCTCAGGATATTCACTTTTCCCAATTTCAGGCCTCACCACATCTCTTGAATCCGGCCAATACGGGCAATTATGAAGGAGATTACAGAGTTGGTTTACACTATCGAAATCAGTGGGCATCTTTTATAAAACCCTTTGTTACCTATGCTGGATTCTTCGATAAAAAATTCAAAAAGGAATTATTGGGCAAAGATTTTTGGGGAGCGGGAATAGCGCTCTATTCGGATAAGGCTGGCACGGCGGAATTTGGAACACAGGTAGCACAGCTCGCATTGGGATACCATAAGAGACTTGGTGCCGATAAACACCTTGTTAGTGTTGGAGTGCAGGGAAGCGTAGTGCAAAAAGGAATTAACTATGATAACCTTAAATTTGGTAATCAATATGAAAGTGTTTTTTACAATTCGGAGTTGGAAAATAATGAGTCTTACGCCAGCAATTCAATCATCTATCCTCAGATGCAAGCGGGACTAAATTGGCAATTTAAGTACAGTGAAAAACTCAATTTCAATGCGGGCTTTTCCATGTTCAACTTAAACTCACCCAAGGAGTCATTCTATACAGATTCGGATAACAGGCTAAACACTCGCTTTACCATCAACGCGGGAAGTGATATTAAATATGATGAAAAGATTACGATCAGGCCGGCAATATTGTTATCGGGCCAGACAAAAGCAACAGAATTTATATTGGGCTCTGATATTGGTTATAAGGTAAAGGATGTTCCCATGCTCAAGGTAGAAGCACTGTTCGGTATCTATTACCGCTCTTCAGACGCTCTGATCTTGATTCCTGGCCTTCAATACAACAATTACCGGTTTGGTATCAGCTATGATGTGAACCTCTCTTCGTTGAGGGCGGCGAGCAAAGGACACGGGGCCATTGAAATTTCAATTATTTACATCTTCAATCTAAACCCTAAACTCGGAATCAAGAGGAATTTACCCTGTAAAAGATTATAAGCGTTGAATTTTACCCGCATACATACTTCGTTATTAATACTAGCCGTTCTTGTTTTGGCACTGGGATTTACTGGCTGTAAATCAGGCGGGATGAGCGCGCAAGAGGGTGGTGGCCTCAGCTGGAAAAACAAGCTCAAAATAGCCGACAAGTTTTACAAGGAGGGATATTTTTATGATGCGTGTCATTATTATTCAGAAGTGCTAGAAGAGCAACCCGATAATATGGACGTTACCTATAAATTGGCGGAATCATATTATTTGTCTAGAGATTATAAGGAAGCCAACGAAAACTATAAGATGGTAATGGATAAGAACCTTGTGTTATATCCAATGAGCCATTATAAATATGCCCTCACCTTAAAGATGACAGGCCGCTACCCAGAGGCGAAGGAGGAATTTGCCAAGTTTGGGAAGTCTTATAAAGGAGCTGACGCCAATCTCCAAAAGAAAAGGGTTAAGAACGAAATTTTGGGATGCGATTACGCTTTAGAGGCGCTGGGTAAACCACTAAATGTGGTGGTAATTCATATGGGTAATGAAATCAATGCAGCTTATACAGAGGCCTCGCCGATGCCTGTGGGAGCAGACAAGCTTATCTACGCTTCATTGAGGTCGGATACTGTAATCGCTTTTGAAGATGTGAAATCAAGAGTTGGGAGGTTTCAATTGTATCAGTCTGTAAAAACATATAATAGGTGGAGCCAGGGAGAATTGCTGCCGCCGGAAGTGAATGAACCGGGCATGGATGTGGCGAACGGATGTTACTCACCTGATAAGAAGCGCTTCTTTTACACACAGTGTAAGAGTGACAAAACCGGTAAGATGATATGTTCAATCTTCATGAGTGACTTTATAGACGGCAAATGGAAGAAAGCTAAAAAACTGGATGACAAGATTAACATGGAGGGATATACAAATACTCATCCCACTGTAGGAAAGTATAAGAAAGGTGCACAGATCCTGTACTTTGTATCCGATCGTCCGGGTGCAGGGGGGAAAGATATTTGGTACAGCGAAATAAGTAAAGACGGGGTATTCAAGGATCCCAAAAATTTGGGGAAAAAGATAAATACCATAAGCGATGAGCTAACCCCTTTTTACAACAACGAATCCAGGGTATTGTACTTCAGCTCAAACGGTCATCCTGGCATTGGAGGCTACGATGCGTTTAGTACAGAGGGTAGGCTCAGAAAGTGGACCAAACCTGAAAATGTAGGTTATCCACTAAACTCCAGTGTTGACGACATGTACTTTGTTGCGGACGAAGATGAAACGGGAGGGTATTTAATTTCCAACAGGCCTGGAGTGATTGCGCTAAAAAGCGAAACCTGCTGTGACGATATCTTCAGATACAGTTGGGATACCGATCTGATCCCCAAATTCTATTTGGAGGGGTTTGCCTATGATTTTGACGATTCTACCACAACAACATTCATGGATTACGACGTGAAACTATATCAGATCGATGCGGATTCTTCTGAAATTTTGATCAATGAGGCGCATATCGTAGACGAGCCTTTATTTCGTTTTAAGCTGAAACGGGATAGGAATTACAAAGTGCTTTGCTCCAAAAATGGATACTATCCCAATGATGCCCTGGCGAGTACTATGGGCCTAAAGAAAACAACCACCCTGCATCGGGAAATCCCCTTGAAGAAGCTCGAGCTGAACAAGACAATTGTACTGAAGGACATCTACTACGATTTTGACAAAGCGACCTTGAGGGATGAATCGACGATGGAATTGGAGAAGCTTGTTGATATTTTGAATGTCAATCCAACGATCATTGTTGAGCTGGGAGCACATACCGATAGCAAGGGAAATAATTTATACAATAAAAAGTTGTCACAGCGCAGGGCGGAAAGTGTTGTTAAGTACCTCAAGAAGGCCGGAATCAGCAAGGAGCGACTCGTAGCAAAGGGATATGGTGAAACACAGTTCATTGCTGAGAATACCAATGAAGATGGCTCCGATAACCCTGAGGGCCGACAGATGAACAGGAGAACGGAGATCAAGGTAATCGGAAAAACCGAAATCGAAGTGAAGAAGAAGAAGGCCACGCTTGAAGATGCCCAGAAGGACGCTGAGGGAGAGTAATTGATAGTCATTTTCACCCCCAACCCCCTCAAGGGGGCTTCAAAAATTGTGGGACCTGGATAATAGATTGGGATAAGTCTATCTCGTTGCTTCGATAGCCGTGATTGAGGCCTTGATACCCTCAATTACCTTTTCAATGTTTCCAAGCACTTCCTTGTTGGTGAATCTGATAATTCGAATGTCGAATTGTTCCATCTCTTCCTCACGGCCAATGTCATATTCTCTTTGCTCTGGTAAAAGGTGTATTCCGCCATCAACCTCTATGACAAGTTTTAGCTGATGGCAGTAAAAGTCAGCGATGAAAATCTTAATGGGGTGTTGTCTTCTGAACTTATATCCCAGCTGTTTTTTGTTGAGTCGCTCCCATAAACATTTCTCTGCTTCAGTCTCGTTGTTTCTAAGGGTTTTCGCAGCCTGGAAGGTATTTGCCTTTGCACCATAAAACATGGTGTACTCAACTGTTCTCATAAATTTCATTTTCACCCCCAACCCCCTCAGGGGGTTGTTAGCGGTGTCACATTCGCACAGCGAATTTGCAAATCAATTCAGGGGCTGCTTGCATGATATCGAATGAAATTTTCAAGCACTATGTCAAGGTCCCCTTGAGGGGGTTTAGGGGTAGTTATTGAAGAACTATTTTCTTCGTTACCACTTCGCCATCTGTGACTAATTTAAGAAAGTAGATTCCCTTTTTATTATTTTCCAGATCAACTTCAATATTGATAGGAGTACTTCCGCCATTAATTGATCGAGATTGAATTCGTTGTCCGTCTATTGAAAACACGGATAATTGCATATTGCCTACTAAATCAAATCTTGATAAATCCAGGGTAAACAGACCGTTATTCGGATTTGGATAAACCAATATATCATTGTCTCTGGTATCCAATTCCTGTTGACCAATAATTTCGCATGGACTTGTTGTAATACTTGTTATGAGCGTATCAATACAGCCATTAGCCGTGGTAACGATCAACGTCACTACATATGTACCTGGGCTAGCATACGCGTGACTCGGATTTTGGATAAAGTCATTATTTGACACATCTCCATATACCCAGGTCCAACTGGTAATTGAACCAGCGTAAGCGTTAGTTACTGATTCATCCTGAAATACAACTGTATCCCCTGAGCAACTCACCAAAGAAAAATCTGCCATGAGTGGATTGGGTGGAGTTACGTTGATCGTAAGCGTGTCGGCACAGGAGTAGTTTTGATTCACAACCAGCTTAACGGCATAAGTTCCAGTGTCCGGAAAAGTAAATGAAGGATTTTGAAATACACTCGTATCCGAATTACTACTGCTGATGCCAAAATCCCAGAAGAATGATTGAACCGCTTTTCCAGTATAGGTGAAATTCACTTTTAGATTATTACAAAGATCAGGCTG
Source organism: Flavobacteriales bacterium (assembly GCA_012966015.1). Classification (GTDB taxonomy): domain Bacteria; phylum Bacteroidota; class Bacteroidia; order NORP154; family NORP154; genus NORP154. Next base: position 17,922 of record DTRI01000267.1, read on the forward strand.
TGAGGTAAATCCAGTTAGTGGATCACTCAAACACTGCGCGACATGAAATGGGAAATCTCTCTTATTTGTTGACAATAAAACTCCATTTCGGTATTCGCTAACACAAACAGCAACTACATAATTTCCTGGTATTTCAAGCGTGCCAGTCATCCAACCAGTTACCGGATCAATAACAAATGAGTCAATAGGTGCCCAAACAGGATAAGCTGAATCATATGGTAATAAGTAGGCCATATCATAGTTGATACTTGGTGGCCCAGGTGGATCTGGAATGATACCCCAAGTGTTGTAGTCAAAATCATTTGGCGTGCATAGATAATAGACCAGTGAATCACCATCCGAATCCGTTGCAGAATGATCATATGCAAAGGGTTCATTCAGGCAAATTATAGTGGGCGGATAATTATTAAAATAAGGAGAGCTGTTACAGTAAGCTTCGGAACTATCTGGAATTCTAATATCAAAACCAAAACCTGCGACTTGAGGCGTATCTATATTGAGAAGTGCACTATTCCTACAGCATCTTTGATAAGTCATGTAAAATTCACCCGGAGGGAGGAAAAAATCTTCCTGATAAACAGCCTC
>DTRI01000267.1:18557-20743 GCA_012966015.1 Flavobacteriales bacterium
GTATTGTTATCCAGCGTATCATCAGGTGGAAGCGCCATATTGAACTTAATGACCAGGTTGTCATTTTTGTCATAGATAGAAACAAATATCGGATCATCAAAGGCCGGTACACCATTAAAGCAATCGCGATATAATTTTACTGTAAACCTATAGAATCCTGTTGCTGGGTCGAGGCACTCATAATATATCTCACCACCCATCATATGTGTGGAAGATGCTTTCTGGTTAAAAGAGAAAGCGATGATAAATAGCACAATCAATGCTCGCATGCTGTGAAGATACTCAATTTGAATATTCCCCTTTTTCTATGACAATTCCATGACAAAACTAATGGCTCTATATCTGATTTTTGCATCAGCTAATGGAGAATAGTATAGTGGAAGATTTTAAGATAATAGCCTTTACACACAAATCCCTGAGTTTGGAGGATATTGGTGTGCTTCACGTAGAGGAAGATCAGCTCGAAACCAGGCTCAATGTGCTGAAAATAAAAATGAATTTACCCGAGTTGATGTACTTGTCAACTTGCAACAGGGTGGAATTCTTATTAAAACTCGAGCTGGATATTACACCCGATTATGTCAGCAAGTTTATGGATAGCTTTTTAGCAGACAGCAATTCCGAAATTACCGAGGAGCTTTCCACAAAAGCGGAAATCTATAAAAACGTCGATGCCCTTGACCACTTGTTCACCGTAGCCTCTTCACTGGACTCCCTGGTAGTAGGAGAACGAGAGATCATTACACAGGTAAGGAGCGCCTTTGAGAAGTGTAAGGAGCTGGGCCTTACCGGCGATTTACTGAGGTTGGTCATCAAGAAAACCATTGAAACAGGCAAGGAAGTCTATTCCAACACCGATATAGCCAAAAAACCGGTGTCTGTGGTGTCATTGGCCTACAGAAAACTAAAGGAGCTTCAAGTGAATATGAGCTCGCGTATTTTGATAATTGGAGCGGGCCAAACCAACTCCTCCATGGGAAAGTATCTCAAAAAGCATGGGTTCGTTGATCTCACTGTCTTCAGCCGAACATTGGAGAAGGCTGAAAGGCTGGCTGATGAATTGGGCGGGAAGGCCTTTAGCTTAGATTATCTGCCAGATTACAGAAAGGGCTTTGACGTGATTATTTCCTGCACGGGTTCTGCAGATTTCATAATCACAAAGGACAATTATCAGCTATTGCTCAATGGTGAAATATCTACTAAAATCATCATCGACCTGGCCATTCCAAATGATTTTGACAGCTCTATCAAAGAGGATTTTGAGGTGAACCTGATAGCGATTAACAATCTGAAATCCATAGCTGAAGAAAATTTAAAGGAAAGAAAAGGGGAGCTGGTGCATTGTCAAAAGATAATTCAGAAAAACATTGAAGATTTTCTAGGGGTTCTTAAAGAGAGAAAAGTTGAATTGGCCATGCAGGAGATTCCTGCAAAAGTGAAAGAAATTCGGGATGCAGCCCTGAACGGAGTATTCGCCAAGGAGCTGAAGGAGCTTGACGACAAGTCCAGAGAAACATTGGATAAAGTAATTTCTTATATGGAAAAGAAATACATCTCCATGCCCATGAAGATGGCCAAGGAGGTGATACTTGGGAAACCCTCATCAGATGAATAGAAAGGTTAAAATAGGTACCCGTGGCAGTGAGCTGGCGCTCTTCCAGGCGAACTACATCAAAGACCAGCTGAAGGCGCTAAAAGTTACTTGTGAAGTAAAAAAGATCAAAACACAAGGCGATGAGATACAGGATATTGGTTTTGACAAGATGGAAGGGAAGGGATTCTTTACCAAGGAGCTGGAAAAGGCGCTGCTCAATAAAGAGATAGACCTCGCTGTACATTCGATGAAAGACCTGGAAACTACCGCTACCAGGAAATTGAAGATCGCAGCCGTGAGTGGCAGGGAAGAGCCCAATGATATTTTGATTATCAACAAGGATGCGATTGACAAAAGCCGTCGACTTTTGTTAAAAGAGAAAGCAATCGTGGGAACTTCTTCTTCGCGCAGAAAATCTCAGATGATCGCTTTTCGAAATGATGCGGTCATAAAAGACATGAGAGGTAATGTGCCCACCAGAATTGAAAAGCTTAGATCCGGAGATTACGATGCGATTATCATTGCAGCAGCCGGTGTGAACAGACTGGAATTGGATCTATCCGATTTTCATGTGGAGAACCTGGATCCTACG
>DTRI01000267.1:20753-27605 GCA_012966015.1 Flavobacteriales bacterium
TGTTCCCGCTCCCGCACAAGGTGCCTTGGCTTGCCAGATCAGAAAGGACGATAAATGGTTGGAAGAAAAACTAAGTGTAGTCAATCACATCGGCAGTGAAGTTGAATGTAATATAGAAAGAGCAATACTCAATAAATTTGGCGGAGGATGTCAGATGCCCATTGGTGTTTATTGCCGGCAGGAGGAAGATGAGGATGAGCAGCTGATCTATAAAGTGTGGACGGCAGTGGCAAAAAATGCAAAGGTGCCACCGGTTGTTATTTACCAGGAATCCAAATCGCGTGCAAAGGTGGTAGCTGCGATAACTGAAAGGCATAAGAGTGTTAAATCATCGAGCGTATATATTACACGGGATCTTAGAAAGGACGACTTCTTTAAAAATGTATTGGAAGGCAATGGCTATAAAGTTCAGGGTATCTCACTGATAGATGTAAGACGATTGGACTATAAGGACAGAATTAAGGACAAGAAAATAGAATGGGTGTTTTTTTCCAGCAAACAGGCGGTCAAGCATTTCTTTGAACAGGACCCTCAAATGGGTCCGGTAAAGTATGCTGCTCTTGGAAAAGCCACTGCAGGAGAAATGCGAAAATATGGCGCGAGGGCTGAGTTCATTGGTTACTCGACGGACACCAAGCTAATCGGAAGGCAATTCGCTTCATCAGTTACCGGAGTTGTGTTGTTCCCTCAGGCGAGAGGGAGCATGCGGGTAATACAGCAGCAATTCGGAAGTCAAAATCATGTACAGGACTTAGTTGTTTATGAGACTTTAAAAAAGGAAGTTCCGAAATTGCCGGAAGCAGACATTATTTTATTTACCAGCCCTTCGAATGTGATCGTCTATTGCCACGCCAAAAAGCTGGCTCCCAATCAAAGGGTCATCGCCATGGGAAGTGCTACTGGCAATGAGCTGCTCAGGCAGGGGGTTGAATATTACACACTGGTAAACTCCTTTGACGACTCAGGGCTCGCTCAGGCGGTCTTTGGAATGTAACCCCAATCTCTTATGTACGCCAGACCAAGAAGATTAAGACGAACTCAGATCATTCGAAATCTTGTTGCAGAAACAAAGCTGGATCAGGATATGTTCATCTATCCACACTTCGTGGTACCTGGCAAGGGAGTGAAAGACCCAATTGATGCGATGCCGGGAATATCTCGCTTTTCGCTGGATGAATTGATTAAAGATGTTGAAGTGGGCCTACAGCTGGGCGTGAACAAAATCTTGCTCTTCGGAGTGGGCAATGAGAAAACAGAAGACGCTAGCAGCGCCTATGCCGAGAAATCAATAGTTGTTGAGACGCTTATAGAGCTAAAGAATAAATTCGGGGATGACCTGTTTGTGGCTACTGATGTCTGTGTTTGTGCATACACGACACATGGCCATTGCGGTCTTTTAAAGGACGGAAGCGTTGACAATGACAGCTCCTTGCAAGTTATTGCGCAGATGGCATTGGCCCATGCCGAGGCAGGAGCAGACATGGTGGCCCCATCTGATATGATGGATGGCAGGGTAGGAGCAATCAGACAAACCTTGGATAAAAACAATCTCACTGAAACCGGTATCATGTCCTATTCAGTAAAGTATGCATCCTCCTATTATGGACCCTTTAGGGAAGCCGCCGATTCAAGTCCCGGACAGGGAGACAGAAAGAGCTATCAAATGGATTTTCGCAACTCCAAAGAGGCGTTACGGGAGGCGGAATTGGACGAAGAGGAAGGGGCAGATATACTAATGGTGAAACCAGCATTGGCTTACCTGGATATCATTGCGGAGATCAAACAGATTAGCAATTTGCCTTTAGCCTGTTACAATGTATCAGGAGAATATTCAATGGTGAAAGCCGCGGCCGAGGCGGGTTTTGTTGCTGAACAGGAGCTTGTGATGGAGAATATGCACGCATTCTCTCGAGCCGGGGCTGATATCATCATTTCTTACCACACCAGGGATATTCTCGAGAAAGGCTGGATGTAAGATTGACAATAACAATGATCGGGACGGACTTTAGGAAAAAGCATTAATCCCGGTGATGTCCATTCCGGTTATCAGCAAATGAACGTCGTGGGTTCCTTCATAGGTCATAACCGACTCCAAATTCGCCATATGACGCATGATAGAGTATTCATCTGTAATACCCATCGCCCCATGTATTTGTCTCGCCTCACGGGCAATAGCTACCGCAATTTCAACATTATTGCGCTTGGCCATAGAAACCTGTTGGGGTGTAGCCTTTCCCTCATTTTTTAAGGTTCCCAATCTCCATGCCAGCAATTGTGCTTTTGTAATTTCTGTAACCATCTCCGCCAGCTTCTTCTGAATTAGCTGGAAAGAGGCAATGGGTTTCCCGAATTGAATTCGCTCTTTGGAATAGCGCAATGCCGAATCATAGCAATCCATGGCCGCACCAACAGCTCCCCAGGAAATGCCATATCTAGCTGAGTTTAAGCAGCTTAAAGGCCCTTTAAGCCCTTTGATATCAGGAAACATGTTTTCTTTAGGAATCTTTACGTTGTCAAATACCAGCTCTCCCGTTGCTGATGCACGAAGCGACCATTTACCATGCATTTCTGGAGCTGTAAATCCCTCCATGCCTTTTTCTACCAATAGGCCGCGTATATCACCATTTTCATCCTTGGCCCACACCACAGCCACATCCGCAAGGTTAGCGTTGGTGATCCACATTTTGGCGCCGTTGAGCAAGTAATGATCTCCCTTATCCACAATTGTTGAAAGCATCCCACCAGGATCAGATCCGTGATTGGGCTCTGTAAGTCCAAAGCAGCCCAGGAATTCCCCGCTGGCCAATTTTGGAAGAAATTTCATCTTCTGTTCTTCCGTTCCAAATTCATTGATGGGAAACATAACCAGTGAGCCTTGAACAGAAGCAGTCGACCTTACACCGGAATCCCCTCGCTCCAATTCCTGCATCATCAGGCCATAAGAGATATAATCCATTCCGCCACCGCCATATTTTTGAGGAATGGTAGGCCCAAATGCTCCAAGGTCTGCCAGTCCCTTCACGAGGTGAGCGGGAAATTCAGCCTTTTGGGCATATTCTTCTATGATAGGAGTAACTTCCTTTTTAACCCAGGCACGGCATGAATCTCTTACGAGTTTGTGCTCATCTGTAAGAAGATCATCAACTTGAAAATAGTCGGGAGCGGTGAACTGATCTGCAGCCATAATGGAGTTTTTGACGGTTATAAAAGCGGAGCAAAATTAGCTAAAAATCCTCAGGCTACGGATTTTTATTTATTTTTGAATTCATATAATCCGCATTGATTTTAGCCCCTTCGCCTCAGAGAAATTTTGGTGGCCTGTGAATTGCAGAGGAGCAAGGCAAATGCATGATTAGATTATCAAAGAGTTAGGAGAAAAACACAAATCCAGATGAAGCCAAGCATCCTGAATACCCTTGTCTTTCAACCGCTGACATTGTTAGTAGGTGTACTGTTGTTTGGTTTGAACGCATGTGTTTGGGAAAAAGGTGAACTTCCCGCGCCGTCAACCGCTGAACAATGTGATACTGCTACCTATACCTTTACAAATGATATTGCAATAATATTTGCTACGAGTTGCGCTACCGGTTCTTGCCACGTCGGGCCAACACCTATGGTGGGTTTGGACTTTAGTTCGTATCAGGTTGTTAAGGATAAAATTGAAGATGGTCGCATCCCGGCACGAGCCTTGGATGGAAGTCCAAACACAATGCCGCCTTCAGTTCCAGGCGCACCACCATTGTTCGATGCTGCAACTATTGCAAAAATAAACCAATGGATAAGTGAAGGCATGTGTGAATAATGAACCTAAACTGCAAACTATGAAATCAACGATTCACGAACACCTTATAAAGTCAATTGACGAAGTGAGTAATAGAATACTCTGCATATTGATCATTTTCGCTTTTGGTACCAATGTCGTGACCGGGCAGGTGTTCAAAGCTAAAACTGCCTCAGTCAGATTTTTTTCTGAAGCTACCATTGAGAACATAGAAGCGACCAACACAAGGGTTTCTTCCCTGCTGAACACAAAAACGAAACAGCTTGTCTTTCAAATTACTATTACCGGATTTGAATTTGATAAGGACTTAATGAAAGAGCACTTCAACGAAAATTATATGGAATCTGAGAAATATCCCAAGGGAACTTTCGATGGCAAAATCGTAGAGGATATAGATTTCTCAAAGGATGGGGTACACAAAGCTACGGCCGTGGGAACCCTGAAAATTCATGGTGTTGAAAAGGAAAGAACAATAAGAGGTACAATTACGATTACAGATGGGGTAATTTCACTTGCAGGCAAATTTGATATAGTCTTGCAGGACCACAAGGTGAAGATTCCAAAAATATTATTCTCAAACATAGCAGAGCAAGTTGAGGTAACCATCAAGGCAACCTATCAAGCATACGTAAAAAAGTAAGATGAAACAAATGAGTAAATTATTATATACCCTTAGCACATTTTTAATTTTGTTCTGCGCTCCCATGAGCTTGCGGGCACAGGAAGAGGACCTGATGAGCATGCTGGAGGAGGATACAGAGCCAATCGTAGAAAAGGTTACGGCAACCTTCAAGGCTTTGACGGTTATCAACGCAAACACGATTGAGACGGTTAAAGCCAAAACATTGGTATTCAATATTATTCACAGGTTTGGAAATGTAGCTGAGGGTGCACACACACTTGCAGGCATGGACAATGCGAGCAATATTCGATTCGCCTTTGATTATGGTGTAACGGATAAATTATTAATCGGTATTGGAAGAAGCAAGGTAAAAGAGCATATCGATGGATCGATTAAGTACAAAATACTGGCGCAAACCACAGATAACAAGATGCCGATTACCATGGTATGGTATTCTGGAATGGCGGTCACGCCTATGCAAAGCCCCAGGAATGCCGATGGAAGCGAAAAATGGAGCAAAGCGGCACATAGATTCTCCTATATACATCAGCTGATTATCGCGCGTAAATTTTCATCTGCAATTTCATTTGAAATACTCCCTACCTATTCGCATAGAAATTATATAGTTCGAAATGTTAATCCTGACAATGGCGCAGAAGAACAAAATGATCTTTTTTCAATCGGGATCGCGGGTAGAGTAAAAGTCAACAATCGCCTGTCTATTGTGGGCGATTATTTCTACACGTTTTCAAAATATCGAAATAATAACTCAGCAAGTCCCCATTATATGCCGCTGGGTTTGGGGATAGAAATAGAAACTGGAGGTCATATTTTTCATATTAACCTCACCAATTCTCCAGGTATTATTGGGAACGATTACATACCAGATACCGAAGAATCCTGGATTGACGGTGATATTAAACTTGGTTTTAATATTGCCAGGGTATTTTATCTGTAATTGAAGCCAGCAGCTAATTTATTTATACAACAATTTGATTCACTGAAGGAAAGGGGTGCTTCTTCGTCTTCTGCTGATGCTTCTCAGTCACCTGACACTCCTATAAGTGTGGGTTCAATTAAGAGTAATGAATCTGCTCTGTCTTCTGAGGAAGTACAGAAATTGGAAGTTAGGACTGAGAAAAGCAATTTAGAAATAGCGGATACAAGCTCTTCCTATGATTCTGTTGACGTAGATTCGGTAATTTATAGCAATTTGTTATCCGACACCTTACAGGTGCCCAAACCACTATTTGAATCGCATGAGCTCATCACAAACAGATCCCAATCCAATGCTATGCGTGCGAAAACGCCAGATTGGATGCTGGGGGTATTGCTTCTAACCTTTCTCTTAATCGCATGGGTACGCGTATATCATAGCAGAAGACTGAAACAACTCTATCAGGCTTTGACATCTAAATTATATGTACAGCATATATTGAGAACGAATGATGGCTTAATGCAACGTGTATCCTTTGTGCTTGATGTAATTTCTTACCTGGTAATGGCCACTTTTCTATTTCAAGTTACTCAGTTTTATGGACTGAATATTCCGTATAGCGATTATTTGCATCCATATGTTTTAATGCTTCTTGCCTTAATCCTTCTCTATCAGATTAAGAACATTACCTTAATGATGTCTGGAGTACTTCTCAATCAGCAGGAAAAGCTACGAGAATATAGATTTAACGTTTTTTTGATGAATAAAACACTGGGATTGGTTCTCACACCCATCATCATTTTCATAGCATACCTATCTTTTGGTGAGGCCGTAAATATTTGGATAGGTATCATATTAATGGTTGTAGCTTATCTCTATAGGATCAACAGAGGCCTGGCTATCGGTTTAAAGGAAGCCGATGCTTCTGCCTTCTATTTATTTATGTATCTTTGCACTCTTGAAATTTTACCGTTGGTAGTATTAACTCGTTTGATCTTAGATTTTAACTAGAGTTTTTCAGAAAGTGCCAATTTAATATAAGCCCATTAAAATAATCACACCTTGGAAGTTAAAACAATCTTAGTCTCACAGCCACAGCCAGAATCAGAGAAATCACCGTATTATGGCTTATCAAAATCACAAAAGGTAAAAATTGACTTTCGATCTTTTATCCATGTTGAGGATATTAACGCCCAGGAATTCCGTAAAGACCGTGTAGCCCTAGAGGAGTTTGAGGCAGTCATTTTTACGAGCAGAAATGCAGTAGATCATTACTTCAGAATGTGTAAGGATATGAGAGTTCCAATCAGAGACTCTGTTAAATATTTTTGCGTTTCAGAAGCGATAGGATTTTATTTGCAGAAATATGTTATCTACCGAAAGAGAAAGATTTTTCATGGCAAGCATACTTTTTCCGATTTGATTTCTGTATTGAAAAAACACAAGGACGAACATTTTCTCTTGCCTTGCTCAGACATATTAAAACAGGATATTCCGAATTTATTGGATACT
>DTRI01000268.1 GCA_012966015.1 Flavobacteriales bacterium
AACCAAAGGTTCCCATTTTTCGCCCGATGAGCCGAAAGAACATTATTACCGATTAAGTTAGAATCTTCAGTAGTGTAGTTCTGAAAATTCCTGCCGTCATAGCGCGAAATGCCTTGGTTGGTGGCAAACCAGATAGTTCCACCCGATCCATCAGGCTGGAGTCCTATTTCCTTTTCAGCTCCACAGATTGCCCAAACCAAGTTACTGACAAGTCCATCTGCTTTTGAAAAGTTATCAAAATATTTTCCATCGTATCGTGAAACTCCGTCTTCTGTCGCGAACCATATCGCGCCGTTTTTAGAAACATAGATATCGTTAACGTTTCTATGTGCGAGACCATCCAAGTTACTATATCTACGCCATGTTCCTTTTTTGGTTGGAGCAAACTGGAAATCAGCATTTCTTATCTTGGCATTCCGTTGGACAGATATTTTCTTGCCTGAATTGTAATAGACCTTCCCTCCCTTAACGTGAGAACGAATTAGGTATTGGCCTGATTTGAGATTAATGAATTTATAAAAACCATCCTCATCACTCAATGCTTTAGCTACAACCCTTCCATCGCTAACAGCCTCAATAACTGTCGAAACGTGAGGGGTCTTTTTATCAAGCATTGTGACCTTACCTTGGATGTGAACAGCTTCTTGCAAGGTAAGGTTGATTTTGTATGAGTTGCCTTTATTTACCTTGATTCCTGTTTTCCACGTACCAAGATTTCCACGTGTTGCCGATAAATCATAAATACCATCTCCTGGAAATAGGATAAATTCGTACTTGCCATCATAGTCAGTTGTTGTTTCTATTTGAGCCTTACTATCTTGATTTAAGTGAACTTTAGCTTTGGATAGAACTGTACCATCACTACCAGTAATTTTCCCTGAAACTGTAGTGGCTTGCCGATGGGGTAAGACTCGAAGAGCAAATCCCCATGGCGTAGATTTTGACTGAACTGTTATCTCACTCACCCTTCCGCCAAGGTTGAACTCTATGTCTTCAAGTGAGAACTCTGAGGCCCTTCTTGCAACTTTGACAAGAACATAGTTATCGCCAGACTTTAAATTTACATCTCTTAGTAGGTCAGAATCGAAGGCCATCGATTGCATCGTCTGATTTCTATATAACCGAGCACCGTTAACCCAGATAGCGATTGCCCCATCAACTCCCAATCCAAAGTCGACGGTTCGTGCTTGGGTTGTCCTGAGTACGCCAAAAGCATAAGCAGTTGCGCTCTCATCACTACCAATAGCGTCCACGAAATCGACAACATTACCTTTAGCAATGTATTGTTGGAAGAGAACAATACGGCCTTCGATTGTGCCTGCTTCATCTCCTACTCCCAAGCCGATCTTTGCAACTTTGCTCTCACCGCCTTCAACTGCAGAGTTTAGGAAATCCACATCTAAGGTCGAAGGAGGAAAGGGACCACCAATAACCCAGTCTTTGACATATTGCTCGCCAATTTTGGAAAGGTCGTTCACACCAGCATAACTAAATTGAGCTATTAAGATTAACAGGACAGTAAAAATTAAAAATATTTGCCGCGTCATCTGCGATTCTCCCCACTATTATAGTACTTTTGCAATTATAAGGTAGGTACGGATTCAATTAGAACTGAATTGCGTTAATTATTGATAAATTAAGATTGATTAAAAAACTCGAGTGCCTCTTCCAAGGAGTCAAAAATTTCAACGCCTTCAATATGTTCCATAATATTCATTGTTTTGATGATCAACATGCACGGATCAGATAGTTCACACAAACAGAATTTCTGTTGTTTCTGTTCACCTTCCAGCATCACGCTGACTATTGTGGCAATCCCTCTACTGCTTGTCAGTGTTACCTGTCCTAAGTTAATTACAACATTACCATTTCCAATCTGATTATATGCTGTCCGAACAGACTCTGCCGTATGCCGATCGAGATTATTTTGAATACTCAGGACAGACACATCTCCGATTTGTTCAACAGCAACATTGGACCCATAATTCTGCATTATTCCGCTCCTTTGCTGTGCTCACATTACGCATGTTCATGCAAGATTGTTACTGTAGTGGTTGTTCCTTCTCCCTCTGTGCCCACAATTTCCACGTCGTCGACCAGAGATTTCATTAAGAACAATCCCCATCCTGATATTTCCTGTTCCATGCTCTTAAACAACTCAAATTGCTCGTCTAGATCTGGCTCGTCAAAGTTGGGGCTGACATTTCCTGAACCAGAATCTTTTACGCTGACACTAAGCGACTCATTATTATATTCAAAAGTTACCTCAACGTTTTTGGTTGGATCGTAATTGTTCCCATGGTCCATAGCGTTGATGCAGGCTTCGTTAACGGCAATCTTGAGTTTGTTTAGCTTCTCATAAGGAATCTCATGTATCCTTGCCATTGCGCCAACGGCTTCGACAACAATTTCTTCGTACCCCTCAATACTTGGTACGGAGGTGCTCACTTTTCCAGATTCCATAATTCTACTTGGATATCTCCTTGTTTGTTTATGATACTTTGAAAATATTCTTTGGTTCCCCATACTATAAGCTAATTATTTAAACAAAAAAAGATACATTGAAAATATATAGGAAAGAAAACTTAATAATAATACTGAATGTATTCAA
>DTRI01000269.1:0-389 GCA_012966015.1 Flavobacteriales bacterium
AAGGTCATAGAGCCTATTTTTGAATCTCAGACAAAAACCAAACTTGGCAGTCAGGATATTGAGCCCGGTGGCCAATCCATGCGTGCATTTATTGGGGACTTTTTAAAGAGGGAGCTTGACAACTTTCTACACAAGAATCCAGAGGTATCGGAGGCGCTTCAGCTCAAGATCACCAGGTCGGAAAAGGAGCGAAAGGAAATGTCGGGTATCCGGAAGCTGGCCCGTGACAGGGCTAAGAAGGCCAGCCTTCACAATAAAAAGCTTAGGGATTGTAAGATTCACTATAACTCTGATCATGAGCAGAAGCAAGAATCGACACTGTTCATTACGGAGGGTGATTCGGCCAGTGGGTCCATCACCAAAACGCGTAACGTTAAATCTCAGGCGGT
>DTRI01000269.1:399-8525 GCA_012966015.1 Flavobacteriales bacterium
GCTTGAAAGGAAAGCCGTTGAATTCATATGGCCTCACCAAAAAGATTGTATATGAAAATGAAGAGTTTAACCTGCTACAATCTGCGCTGAATATTGAGGATAGCCTCGAAGGATTGCGCTATAATAACATTGTTATCGCAACAGATGCTGATGTGGACGGAATGCATATACGATTGTTGCTGATTACTTTTTTTCTTCAGTTCTTTCCTGATCTTGTCAAGAACAATCACCTGTATATTTTACAAACCCCTTTATTCAGGGTCAGAAATAAAAAGGAAACACACTATTGTTATGATGATGAGGAAAAGAGGGCGGCGATGAAAAAAGTAGGGGTAAACCCGGAGATTACACGATTCAAGGGTCTGGGTGAGATTTCTCCAAATGAATTCAAGCATTTTATTGGCAAGGACATTAGACTTGATCCCGTCATAATAGGGAAGGAATCGACCATTCAAAAAATGTTGGAATTTTATATGGGAAAGAATACACCGCTGAGGCAGGAATTCATAATAGATAATCTTGTCGTAGAGAAAGATATTAGCGAGGAAACTGCGCCGGCAGCATAATAGAATGTGTTAACAATGATTGAGGAAGAGGAAGAAAATTCAGAAGAGCAAGAGAATCTACCGAAAGACGAGGAGGAGCAAGAGAGCGGCAACACTCCTGGAAACACTGAGGGCAAGGACAGCCTGGGGGATGAATTCTCCTCTGGCCATCATAGCTCTTCAGATGTTATCCATGTGGCGGGCATGTATCAAAACTGGTTCCTCGATTATGCATCCTATGTAATTCTTGAAAGAGCTGTACCGGGGGTTAATGATGGTTTAAAACCAGTTCAGCGAAGAATTCTCCATTCACTACGAGAGCTGGATGATGGCCGATACCACAAGGTAGCGAATCTGATAGGAAATACCATGAAGTATCATCCACATGGTGATGCTTCAATTGGTGATGCACTGGTTCAGCTGGGCCAAAAGGACTTGCTCATTGATATGCAGGGAAACTGGGGCAACATCCTCACCGGCGATTCCGCGGCAGCTCCAAGGTACATTGAAGCCCGTTTGTCAAAATTTGCACTTGAGGTAGCTTTTAATCACAAGACTACGGAGTGGCAGGCTTCCTATGATGGCAGGGGCAAAGAACCCGTTGCGCTTCCTATGAAGTTCCCCCTGTTATTGGCCCAGGGTGTTGAGGGAATTGCTGTTGGGCTAGCGTGTAAGATAATGCCTCATAATTTCAACGAGCTTATCGATGCCTCCATCAAAGTACTGCGCGGTAAGAATTTCGAAATACTTCCTGACTTTCCCACGGCTGGATTGGCTGACTTTTCTCAATATAACAAAGGGCTCCGTGGTGGAAAAATACGGGTTAGGGCCAGGATTGGTCAGGTGGATAAAAAGTCATTGATTATTTCTGAGCTTCCTTTTGGTAGTACTACCACGAGTCTTATCGATAGTATTATTCGCGCCAATGATAAGGGCAAAATCAAGGTTAAAAAGGTAGAGGATAACACAGCCGAAAATGTGGAGATCATTATCCACCTGCCGCCAGGAACTTCCCCCGACAAGTCAATTGATGCGTTGTATGCCTTTACCGACTGCGAGAACTCTATCTCTCCAAACGCTTGTATCATTGAGGATGACAAGCCACAATTTATCGGAGTAGATGAAATATTGAAGATATCTGCTCAGCGCACCATTGACCTCTTAAAGTTGGAGTTAGAGATCAGAAAGAAGGAGCTGGAGAATCAATGGCATTTCCTGTCATTAGAACGGATATTTATTGAGAAACGAATATATCGCGACATCGAGGAGTCTGAAACCTGGGAAGCAGTTATTAAGGCTATTGAAAAGGGACTAAAGCCCTATTTGGGAGATCTTAAGCAGGAAGTTACCAAAGATGATATAGTCAGGCTAACGGAAATCAAGATCAAAAGAATTTCCAAGTTCGATTCCAATAAAGCCGATGATAACATCAAGAAAATAGAAGTCGCGCTAAAGGAAATTAAGCACAACCTTAACAACCTTATTGACTATGCAGTCGATTATTACAAAGAGCTAAAGAAAAAGTATGGGGCTCAGCGCAAGAGAAAAACTGAGATTAAGTCTTTTGAGAATATCATAGCTGCTAAAGTCGCTGTGGACAACGTGAAGTTGTATGTGAACAGGGAGGAGGGCTTTGCAGGATTTGCTATGCGCAAGGATGAATATGTCTGCGATTGCTCTGATATAGATGATATTATTTTCTTTAGAGCAGATGGTGTAATGATCGTATCCAGGATTTCTACGAAGACATTTGTGGGCAAAGATATCGTTCACCTGGGTGTATTTAAAAAAGCGGATAGCAGGACTATTTATAACATGATTTATCGAGATGGTGCCAGAGGTAACGTGATGATGAAGAGATTCGCGGTAACAGGCGTTACCAGGGATAAGGAATATCTACTAACCAAAGGTAAGGATAGTTCCAAGGTGATCTACTTTACTGCCAACCCCAATGGTGAGTCGGAGGTATTGGTTGTAAACCTGAGGCCTAAACCTCGCTTAAAGAAGACGAAGTTTGAGCTGGATTTTGGTAATGTGGCTATCAAGGGCAGGGGAGCAGGTGGAAATATTCTAACGAAAAATTCTGTTTCCAAAATTGTGTTGAAGGAAAAAGGTGTTTCCACCCTGGGTGCCAGAAAAATTTGGTTTGATGATGCGGTACAACGGCTCAATGTTGATGCGCGTGGTGATTTACTGGGGGAGTTCCACGCAGATGACAAGATCCTTACGATAACTCAGTCAGGACATTATGAGCTGCACAGCTTTAGCTTATCCAATCATTTTGATGAGGATATGATACTCATCGAGAAGTGGCGCCCCAATCGGCCTGTAACAGCGATACACTATGACGGTGCAAAAAAACTCTTCTTCGCAAAACGATTCCTTGTGGAGGCACAGAACAGGAAGCTCTTATTTATTACTGAACATGCAGATTCATTTTTAGAATATGCTACAACAGATGGAAAGCCTGTTGTGGAAGTTGTGTTTTCTAAAACTAAATCAGGGAAGGAAAGAGCCAATGAAAAAATTGAATTGGAGAGCTTCATCGGTATTAAAGGATTTAAAGCTTCCGGTAACCGGGTGTCACAGCACAAGATCAAGAACATAGATATACTGGACCCTTTGGAGGAAGATTCGGAAGAAGAGGAAGCAGAAGAATTAGAAGAGAAGCCGACTACCGATACCGGTTCCGTAGACAGTGATACTGATGCCGATTTGACCGATACCAGCGATATAGAGGAGGAGCCTGAAGAAATACAAGATGTTAAATCCTATCATAATAAAGAGCGGTCTGCTCCTGGGCCAGCAGCGCAAACGCCGGCGAAGCAAACTAAGAAAGGAACAGGGGACGGCCAGATCTCCCTGGATCTGTAGGCGCTCTTTAAGTACACGTGGAAGCTGTTACTTGCACGCTGTGTAGAGTTAAAATATGCAAGGCTCACAACAGGAATTTACAATTATGCGGGCATCCAATCGCACCAATTGGCGACTACTATACATAAGGTAAAGCCTATATTTATTACTTTAGGCGTTCAAAATTTTAATATGTATCAGATGAGAAGTATATTATTGGCGATAGCGATTTGCGGAATATTCGGGTTTAACACCAAAGCGCAG
The DNA here is from genome assembly GCA_012966015.1 of Flavobacteriales bacterium. Taxonomy (GTDB): domain Bacteria; phylum Bacteroidota; class Bacteroidia; order NORP154; family NORP154; genus NORP154. Next base: position 4,062 of record DTRI01000269.1, read on the forward strand.
TTAAACATGACTGAGCTGGGTAATCTCACTTACGGCCCTGACTTAAGTGATATATGGGGATATGTAGACACCGCGGGCAATGAATATGCTTTGGTTGGTGTAAGAAATGCTTTATCAATTGTGGATGTTACTGATCCGGGCAATCCCAATGAGGTGCTCTATTTTTCTGGGCCTTCATCTACATGGAGAGACATTAAAGTATTTGGTAAATACGCATATATTACCAATGAAAGTGACCTGGGGTTGTTTATTGTAGACCTAAGTAGCTTACCTGATACTGCAGCACCGTCAACTACCTACTATACCGGAAGTACATATCCATTTTCAACAGCACACAATCTTTATATAGACGAGAACGGTATCTGCTATCTGTTCGGAGCAAATTATAGCAATAAGTCGACCATCATACTCGATATTGCCACAGATCCGATGAATCCGATTGAGCTGGGTGTCTTTGAAGGGTATTATCTCCACGACGGAATGGCCAGAGGAGATACTTTATGGGGAGGCGCAATAAACAATGGACTTATGGTAATGATCAGCGTTTCAGATAAAGCAAATCCTTACGTTTACGGCACACACTCAACGCCAAGCAACTTTACGCATAATGTATGGATATCAGATGATGGGAATACGGCATTTACCACAGATGAAACTTCCGGAGCTTATATAACCTCATACGATGTAACAGATACTGCAAATATTACTGAGCTCGGGCGTATCCGTTCCAATCCGGGATCGGGAACCATTGTTCACAACACGCATTTTATGAATAATTACGTCATCACGTCCTATTATCGCGATGGCACAACAATACATGATGTTACTTATCCTTATAACATGATCGAGGTGGGTAATTTTGATTCACATGCTTCTTCGGGCGATGGGTTTGACGGTGGATGGGGTGTATATCCCTGGCTGCCTTCCGGCAATGTTATTGTTTCTGATATAGATAACGGACTTTTTGTGCTGGGAGCTAATTACGTAAGAGGCTGCTACTTAGAAGGAAAAGTTACAGATGCGGCTACCTCCTTTGCGATTACCAACGCCACGGTTTCGTTACTCACCACTTCAATCACTGATGGAACAAACCTTACCGGTGATTATGCCACGGGAATAGCTGATTCCGGCTCTTACCAGGTTGTGTATTTTGCGCCTGGCTACATTTCTGATACATTAACCCTCACACTGAGCCCGGGAGTTCTGTTAACGCAGGATGTACAACTTACCAGTCAAGCGTTCTTTTCTTTTGGTGGCCAGGTTGTAGAGGCCAATGGCGGGAACCCCATCCAGAATGCAACAGTACTTATTGAGAATGCCGACTTTACCTTTAATGAAAGTACAGACGCTTTGGGTAATTTTAGTATTCCAACTTTCTTTGCCGGTACTTATAGTATTACCGTTGGAAAGTGGAATTACGTTACGGATTGCAGTTCTCAGGCTGTAGACTCTATGACGGGTAGCTATGTGGTGATGTTGGATTCGGGGATTTATGATGATTTTGCCTTGGATTTTGGCTGGGTTGTCACGGGTAATGCACAAGATGCAGCATGGGAAAGAGGAACACCCGTGGAAACCACTTATAATGGCGAGCCCGCCAACCCTGCTACTGATGTATCTAATGACTGTGCTGGTAAGGCATTTGTTACCGGAAATCAGGGGACGGGCTGTTGCGATGATGATGTTGATGATGGTAATACTAAGATTACCTCACCGATATTCAACCTCTTAAATTATAGTGAACCATACATTGGGTATTATCAATGGTTTTTTAATGATGGAGGATTCACTGCCCGCGATGATTCTTTAACAATAAGCATTAGTAATGGTACCCAGGAAGTGATTGTTCAAACTGTGTATGATACGTTATTGGCGACAAATAGCTCGTGGATGTACAATAGCTTCAAGGTAAGCGATTACATTACCCCGGCTTTTACCATGCAATTGGTGGTGGAGGTCTCTGATCAGGCTGCAACAGGACATATCGTTGAAGCTGGATTGGACCTTTTTCGCGTATTTGATTCAGTGATAGTAGGAGTGGACGAAACCATAGCACATAAAGGTAGTATCAAAGCTTTCCCGAATCCTTTTGGGGAGCTGCTCAACATTCAATATGATCTAGCAGGTGCTGCGAAAGGTTCGCTTAGAATCTATGATTTGACGGGCAGGATGTTAGAGGATATACGTTTGAATCAATCAGCAGGAATCGTTCGCCCAGGCAAACTGAGTGAAGGTGGAATGTATTTTGTTGAGCTGTTTAGAGAAGAGGAGCTGGTCAGGTCGCTAAAGGTAGTTAAGCTCTAAACTTCTTGTAATCGTCAATAATATACACCTGCATATCAATTATTAGCATTTGTTGAAAAAATCTGGGAACTTCTGTGTCCTGTAAATGCTTTTTAAACTCAATTATTCTAATTTCAGGGCCAGTATAATAACGGTAGCCATCCATCTATGAAAATCAAGAAAGTACTCGTCGCCAATAGAGGTGAAATTGCCATACGGGTCTTCCGGTCCTGCGTTGAAATTGGTCTGAAGACTGTGGCCATTTATACCTTTGAGGATCGTTATTCTCAGCATAGGTATAAGGCAGATGAATCTTATCAAATTGGTCGCGATGACGATCCGTTAAAGCCATATCTGCATATTGATGAAATTATCAATCTTGCTAAGGCCAAAAATGTCGATGCCATTCACCCTGGTTATGGCTTCCTTTCTGAGAATTATGATTTTGCGCAGAAGTGCATTGACAATGGCATCATCTTTATCGGCCCTGATCCCAAAGTAATGCAGTCGCTGGGAGACAAGATTAAAGCCAAGAAGATCGCTGTAGATCAGGATATCCCAGTAATTAAAAGCAGTGAGAAGAATTTGTCTAATGTCAAGGTAGCGGTTGCTGAGGCAAAGCGAATTGGCTTTCCTGTTATGCTCAAGGCTGCATCAGGCGGGGGAGGAAGAGGAATGCGGGTAGTGCACAGAGCGGAAGAGATAGCAAATGCCTTTACCGAAGCAAGGAGGGAGGCGCTAAATGCTTTCGGTGACGACACCATGTTCCTCGAGAAGTATGTGGAAGAACCAAAACATATCGAAGTTCAAATTGTTGGTGACCGGCATGGTAACCTGGTACACCTGTTTGAGAGGGACTGTTCGGTGCAAAGGCGTTATCAAAAAGTAGTAGAAGTGGCACCGTCCTTTGGGATAGCAGAGGAAATAAAGGAGAAGCTGTATATGTATGCCTTAAAGATTACCCGTGCCGTAAGCTATAACAATGTAGGTACCGTAGAATTTCTGGTGGATAAAAGTGGAGGGATTTATTTTATTGAGGTTAATCCGCGTATTCAGGTTGAGCATACCGTAACGGAAATGGTTACCAATATTGACCTGGTAAAAACGCAGCTTTTTATTGCCGGAGGGTACAAGCTTTCAGATACTCAAATTAAGATTCCCAGCCAGGAGAGCCTTTCTACAACAGGCTTTGCAATTCAGTGTCGCATTACTACTGAAGATCCGAAAAATGACTTTGTGCCAGATTACGGAACCATTATCACGTACAGAAGTGCTTCGGGGTTTGGCATCAGGCTGGACGTTGGAAGCTTATACCTGGGTGTAAAGGTGAGCCCTTTCTTTGATTCACTGCTGGTTAAAGTTTCAGCTCACTCACGTACGCTGGATGGCGCCTGCCGTAAAATGGATCGAGCATTGAGGGAATTTAGGATTAGAGGTGTTAAAACAAACATTCAGTTTCTAGAGAACATAATAAAGCACGATACATTCAAAAATGGGGATGCCGCTGTAAACTTCATTGAAAAGACTACGGAGCTGTTTGTGTTTGACCGGCGCTTAGACAGAGCTACGAAAACAGTAAAATACTTAGGTGAGATCATTGTTAACGGAAATTCGGATGTAAAATATGTAGATGAGAGCAAGCAATTTGCCACTCCTATCGTTCCAGAATTTGATCCGTATGCCGCGTTCCCTAAAGGAACCAAAGACCGGCTAACTAGCTTAGGGCCGGAAGGATTTTCTAAATGGCTGTCGAAAGAAAAAAAGATCCACTTCACTGATACAACCATGAGGGATGCCCACCAATCACTACTCGCAACAAGAATGCGGTCTTACGACATGCTAAAGGTGGCAGAGAGTTACGCTAAAAATCATCCGCAAACATTTAGCATGGAAGTGTGGGGTGGGGCAACATTCGATGTATGTCTCAGGTTTCTCTATGAAAATCCCTGGAAGCGCCTGGCGGATATACGAGAAGCGATGCCCAATATTTTGCTCCAAATGCTAATTCGCGGTTCTAATGGAGTTGGCTATTCTGCATATCCCGATAACTTAATAGAATCTTTCGTGGAGAAATCCTGGGATACCGGAGTAGATCTGTTCAGGATTTTTGATTCGCTGAATTGGATGAAAAATATAGCTCCATGTATTAAATACGTCCGAAAGAGAACGGGTGGCCTCGCT
>DTRI01000269.1:8535-9529 GCA_012966015.1 Flavobacteriales bacterium
GGGCGCCATTTGCTACACCGGAGATATCATGGATAAATCCAAGACTAAGTACTCTTTGGATTACTATGTAAGGTTGGCAAAGGAAATTGAAAATGCTGGTGCGCATATACTGGCAATAAAGGACATGGCAGGATTGCTCAAGCCCTACGCTGCAAAAGAGCTCGTAGGAGCCTTAAAGGCCAATATTGAGATTCCGATTCATCTGCATACTCATGATACGTCATCTCTACAGGCAGCCACGTACCTGATGGCCATAGAAGCAGGTGTGGATGTAATAGATGTAGCCTTGGGTGGATTGTCGGGCCTCACTTCTCAGCCCAATTTTAATTCGATAGTGGAAATGCTGAAGTTTCATAAGCGGAGCAATGAATTCGACATCACATCACTCAATGCTTTTTCCAACTATTGGGAAAACGTTAGAGATTTATATTATCCCTTTGAATCAGGACTGAAAGCTGGAACGGCGGAAGTATTCAAGCACGAAATTCCCGGTGGCCAATATTCAAATCTCAAGCCACAGGCTATTGCGCTGGGCTTGGGCGAGAAGTTTGGCCAAATCAAACAGACCTATGAAGAGGTCAATGATTTATTTGGTGATGTGATAAAAGTTACGCCAAGCTCCAAGGTGGTTGGGGATATGGCGATGTATATGGTAACCAATGGACTTACAAAGGAGGATGTTTGGGAGCGAGGTGATACTATTTCGTTTCCTGAGTCTGTCAAAGCCTTTTTTATAGGTGACCTTGGACAAACGGTGGGAGGCTTTCCCAAGAAACTACAAAAGATTATATTGAAGGATAGCAAGCCCTATACCAATAGGCCCAATGCCCACCTTGAGCCGGTGAATCTGGATGCAGAGTTTGAAGAAGTTAAATAATTTAATTTATGACAAGTAAAGAATTTGTAGCATTTGTTAAAGGAATGGCATTAGGAATAGATGGTATACCTAATGAAGAACAATGGGCAATCATTTTGAAAAATTTAATGAAAAAAT
>DTRI01000270.1 GCA_012966015.1 Flavobacteriales bacterium
TAAAATTCAGTAGGGGGATTGTATGTCTCGCCATTTTCTTTCAGGTACTCCGTTGAACAAACGATCCACGCGTTTAGCTCTGAATAATTATTTTTAGCTCTTTTTATTAATTCTTTTCCATAGCCCTTTCCTTGATGAGTTGGGCTTACAATCATTCCAAACCATCTTTCCTCATTGAGCATGAAATCGAAAAACCATCCTATGATTTTCTCTTCTCCATCTTCAATAAGCGTATGATTTGGCTTTGCCAGCCCCGATATGTATTGTTGAAGGTCTTCCTTGCTATTGTGGTTGATGTCGCTTGGGTATTCGTTATTCCACAAGGTAAACACCTGAGCCAATTGCGACTCGTTGAGTTGGTTGCTCGTCAGATATTTCATTAATTGAATTGGTTAAAAGAGCAAGATTTCCGCCTCACACTAACCTATATTGAAAAGGGGCAGGAGGATTAGCCTTTAAGCTTAGCCATTATCGCTTCAAGCTTTGATTTGCTAAGTGGCTTCTCAATATAATCAACAACACAGCTATACTTACTTGCTTTGTATCTATCGCCTGAACGAATAGATGAAGTAAGCATGGCAACCTTAATATCAGGACATCGCTCCATGTTCTTTTTGTGTTCCAAGAACCCCCACCCATCCATCACAGGCATACCAATGTCAAGAAAAATTAAATCCGGGCATTGCTTTGCAAGGAAATCACATGCATCTTTCCCGTTGAACACCTCATGAACGTCTTTATAACCCTGCTTTTCAAGCAATATTTTAGAGATGAAATTTGAAGTTTCGTCATCTTCTACCAGTAATATCTTATTCAATTTGTTCACTTTGCTCATTAATTTAACTGAACTCTAAATATAGTTCCTTTATTTGGTTCGCTTTCAATTTCAATCTTTCCACCGTGTGTGTCCACAATACTATTTACAATATACATCCCTACTCCTTTACCTTCTACATGCGTGTGCAGTCGCTTGAACAATCCGGTAACCATCTTTATGTCTTTTTTGGTGTCAAATCCGAGCCCGTTATCCTTCATGATAAAACACACACTGCCATTACTTATTTCAGTCCTCACTTCAATTTCCAATGGCTTATTCGGTTGTTTGTATTTCCAAGAACGCCTGTCCCCCTATCAGGATTTTCCTTTTCCCGCGAGGTTAACACATTGATCAAATTATTTGCTCAAAATTTTAAATTCTATCCGCCGGTTGAGCTGTTGTCCTTCCTCGGTATCATTAGTTGCTATGGGTTGGGATTCCCCGTAGCCTTGAAACTCCAGGCGCTCTTTTGTCACTCCTTTTTCAGTAAGAAAACCGACAACAGATCGAGCCCTGTTCTCAGACAACTTTTGGTTATACGTATCAGAGCCCTTGTTGTCCGTATGACCTGAGATTTCAATTTTCATGGAACCATTTTCCTGAATAAGCTTAAACAATCTATTTAATTCAGCCGTAGATTCGGGACGCAAGGTGGCCATGTCAAAGTCAAAAAAGATATTGTTAAGCACGATTTTGGAACCTGCTGCTAACTTGTTTAACTCGATATTCTTTTCAACTTCCTGATACCCGTAAGAGGCAGGTATGTTCACATTTTCGGAATGAAATAAGTACCCTTCGGCAGTGACCACAATTCCATAGTTTTTACCCGAAGGCAATGTCACCAAATATTTACCTGAGGTGCTATTGGATTGAAAATCTGCAACAACCTCATTCAACGTGTTGTCAATTATTTCAATTCTCGCCTCAAGCTTCTCTGCAGTGATAGCATCAGACACAACTCCCTTCAATAAGGTGAGCTGGGGTTGGGTAGGTTCCGTGGGAGGGTCAATGAAAGTGATCTTATATAAATCCCTCCTTCCAAATCCTTCATTTTGAACTGATGAATAGTAGGCATGTCTTCCACTGGCAGACACTACAAAAGCTACATCATCATCTGGGGAATTAATCGGGTAGCCCAGGTTTTTGGGCTTGGACCAGCTTCTTCCCTTTGCAGTTGATTTAAAAATATCATACCCGCCCATTGAATTGTGGCCCTGGGAGCTGAAATAAAGTGTTTTCCCGTCGGGATGAATGAATACGCTCTCCTCATTGTACTTTGTATTAATATTCCTGCCCAGGTTTTTGGGCTTCCTCCATATTTCTCTACGCTTATCCCATTTACTCATGTAAATATCCCTGCCTCCAAAAGCACCGGTCTCAGGCCTGTTGCTGACAAAATAAAGTGTTTTCCCATCATAAGCCAGGCAGGCCATAGATTCATGATATTCTGTATTAATAGGCGCTGGAAACTTAGTTACTTCAGACCATTTCTCTCCTTCCAAAAAACTCTCATAGATATCTCCATTTCCCTTTTCATCATCTCTGTAAACAAACAATCGCTGTCCATCAAAAGACAATCCTGAGATAGCGTCATTTCTTGGGGTATTAACCGGTTTTCCCAGGTTTTTCGGCTTTGACCATTCCCCATTCTCATTATATGATATATATATGTCCTCCAGGTATTCATAAGTATATTCGTCAAACTCCTCTCCATCTCTTGCTTTTCTCCTGGAAGTAAACATCAAAATAGATTCATCAGCGGAAATAGTTGAAACATAATC
>DTRI01000271.1 GCA_012966015.1 Flavobacteriales bacterium
CGGACCCTGAATCCCTCATCAACCAGTGTCCCGTAGGCCAATAGCTCACCGATGGCCCAATCAGCCTTGCCATCTTTAAGCATCTGCGTTCGATCACCGAATAGCCTTTTAACCTTCCTGAATACCTGTATCTCCTCAGGAATGTGGAACAACCTCTCCCCGATCCTATCCAGCACCTTTTTCGTCACCGAGGTCTTTGGAGAAACTTCAAAATCTTCTTCTGTAGCCGTTCTCTTAACAGCCCATGTGCCCCGTAGCTTATGGTCCACAATTTGCACTTTATCCTTCTTCGCCTTTACTACATCCAACTTCTTTTGCAACCTGTTCTTGAAATCTTCATCCATCTTCTTCACCACTCCGTCATCAATTGTTTTTTCATCGATGAGCCGTGCCCGGTAAATATCTCTCGGATTGGGATGTTTAGCTATCGCTTTGTACAGCAATGGCTGTGTGAATTTTGGTTCGTCACCCTCATTATGGCCATGTTTCCTATATCCCAGAATGTCGATAAAGACATCGCGTTTAAACTCCTGCCGGAATTCCATAGCCAACTGAACAGCAAATACAATGGCTTCAACATCATCTCCATTGACATGAAATACGGGCGATAAGGTCGTCTTTGCCACATCTGTACAGTACGTACTGGATCGGGCGTCTAAATAATTTGTGGTAAACCCAATTTGGTTATTCAGCACGATGTGCATGGTGCCCCCGGTCTTATAGCCATCCAATTGTGACATCTGAAGCACTTCGTAAACAATACCCTGCCCTGCTATTGCCGCATCTCCATGAATAAGAACCGGCATTACCTTATTGTAATCGCCTCCATACTTATTATCGATTTTGGCTCTAACCATGCCCTCCACCACCGGATCTGCCGCCTCCAAATGGGAAGGGTTTGCTGAAAGACTCAAATGAACAGATTTACCTGATGATGTTTTAACATCACTAGACATTCCCAAATGATATTTAACATCTCCCGCGAAGTTGAGTTCATCATATGGATTGCCTTCAAACTCTGAGAATATTTCCTTGTACGATTTATGGAAAATGTTGGTCAGAACATTTAACCTGCCCCTATGTGCCATACCAACGATAAACTCTTCAATTCCCAAATTACCTCCGGTATCTACAACGGCATCAAGGGCAGGGATAAATGTCTCAAGTCCCTCAAGCGAAAACCTCTTTTGCCCAACAAATTTAGTGTGAAGGAATTGCTCAAACCCCACTGCTGAGGTCAACTTTTCCAGTATCTGTATTTTCTTCTCCTTCGAATACTGTGGAGTGTTCCGCACAGGTTCCATGCGCTCTCGAAGCCACCTGATAACATTGGGATCACGTATATACAGGTACTCTACCCCTATAGACCCACAGTATGTCTGCTTGAGATGCGCTACTATATCACTGAGCTTGGCAGGCCCAATGCCAAGCTCTTCCCCCGCCTGAAAAACCGTTTCCAAATCCGATGTCTCCAGGCCAAAATTCTCCAAATCCAGATTGGGCCGGTATTCCCTCCGCTCCCGGACCGGGTTGGTTTTCGTGAATAGGTGGCCCCTTTGGCGATAGCCGTTGACAAGGTTGATTACCTTGAACTCCTTATCGAATCCCTCCGGCATATCATCGCCCTCATAGTTCTTCCTGGCAAATTCAAAGCCCTGAAAAAACTCCTTCCAGGATACGTCAACAGAATTTTCATCTGCCACATAGCTCTGATACAGCTCTTCAAAAGCTGCTATGTCGCCGTTGCTTAGAAAGGAATGTTTATCCATATTCATAAGATAATGAAAACCTATGGATGATATTAGTGCTCAATTCCCAACATATCCTCCAAACGGATTGGGATGTTGTCGTTGCGCCAGGTTGCGTAATCCCCTGTGTACCCCGATCGTTGCTGTAACTCTTCAATTTTAGTATCGAGCTCTCCCACTTTTTCTACTGATAATAAGTTGCTGTCAGAAAATTTATCTGCTATCCCATCCGCTTGATCTGCCACCCCAGATGCTGTAATTTCCAAGTACTTCGCAAAGTGTTCTTCTGTCCAGCCCAGGGAATCATCCATTATTCGCGCAGACAACTCATTCCCATGCTTAAACGATTCCTTAATATTACCCTGCCCTGTTACGGCATTTCCTACAGCAAATACATTGTCGTATCCTTCGATCTGACACGTATTCGTATCAGATATCTTGAACATTTGCCACTGAGATGGGATCCCTTCCAGCAGCTCGGGGATGCTGCCTATTGATGAAACCACCAGCGGCCCTTCCACATCGTGTTCAGTTCCCTCTATCGCAACAGCCTTACCATCTATAACTTCCGTTTTTTGGAAGACCAGACCTGCCAGCTTATCGTCCTTCACGATTTTATCAACTGGAACGTGACACTCGTAAAAGCGAAACAAGTACTTTGTGGTGAAGTTATTCAACAGCTTTTTCCTGATTCCCTGAGCCTTCTCGAGCTGTTCAGGCGTATCGGTAGCCATAGGAGTAACCGGCATATCTATCATTCTTCTCCTGTAAAACAGTCGGCACCCCTTTAATCCCAGGTCATCCAATGTATAACCCAGCTCATCCAGTACTTTTACAATACTCCTGTC
>DTRI01000272.1 GCA_012966015.1 Flavobacteriales bacterium
ATTTTCACGTTCGGCTAGACAGTACATCACCGTTAGCAACACATCCATCACGCTACTTTGTTCTATATCGTGTGCAGCGCTGGGTTCTCCATAGAAATCAATCAGACCATGAGATTTAAAATGATAGTATTGTCCACTGAATGTGATCACAGCGGGAACGTTTTGAGCAAGACCAAACACGTGAATATGGTAACTAAGACCAAGCGTCAACATTGAAGCGCCGACAATCCCTTTAATTAAGCTGGTATCCTGTATTAACCCTAAGGTATGCAGATTTTGAGAGTGTTTCATTCTAGAACGAAGTTCAAAATAGCAATCTTCATCAATGCGTGAATGAACATCGTAGCTCATGGGAACAAACAACAATGGGATTCCAGTTTTCTCCACCACAGCGTCATAAAGATTAGCAACTTTGGGGAATAGTTTTTGTGTTTCCTGGGTATAATCTGTAGATCTCCAATGAACAGCGATAAATGGTTGCCCAGGCTCTAAACCAGACTCTTGAATATGAAACACACAACGCTCCTTATTTGCGACTGGTAAGCTGAAGGCCTCGTCACCCACGATCTGCGTAGGACAAGAAAGAGGCACTACGTCGCGGCAAAATGAAGCACTAAACTCAGCATCACGAAATGAGAGAGCATCAAGGTGTTTAAAAACTTTCGACATTAAGGAGATCAACACCCCAGACTGAAGTGGACCAAATCCCTGGGCCGACACAATACATAAGTTTACCTTTCGTGTAGCTATCTCATATAACCAACATTTATATACGGCGCCGAGGCTGTTGAAATCATTAAAATCAGCCGCTCCAACACCGTAAAATGCCTCACATCGAGCTAAATCAATAAGAAAACGTTTATAATCAGAGTAACAGAATTTCAATATCCCAATACGATCGAGAAAAGTCACCCACGAATAACAGAGTTTCAGCCCAGTTTCATCTCCGGGGAACCAACACCTTATCAAGCTTAAGAAACTCGATACCCCCTTAATCGCAGCTTTGAAAGTCAGATAAGGTGAAGGGGTCGTTTCAACAATAAAGCCTTCCAAATTAGGGATCGGCCGATTTTCTTCTCTGGGCAGAACGAAAATGCAGGGACCTAAGTGTTTGGTCAGACGCCTGAGAGCAGAGAGGAGCATGGCTTCATCTCCCAAATTACCATAGGCCTCCCCATGATCGACAAATATGCGACGTAACTCCGACTTGGCACTTACTTCCATGCAGCAACCGCAACAATACTGGGACAATTCGGATCGTGGTAATTCAAAACCTTACTAGAGAAATGATTGCGCATTAAATACTGGGGTGAGCCTGAGGCAGTGGCTGAATTTCCGTAAGAACGATATTCAACCTTGGAAAAACCCTCAAATAGAGTTTGTAAAGAATCTCTGGTAAAACGGTAATAATCTCCTGGATGAGGTGCATAACCCTGTAAAACCATAGGAACCGTGCATAAAACTAACCCACCAGTATCCAACATTCGATGAATTTCGCGAGCGGCAAGCCACGGATATTGAACGTTACAAAGCACATGTGTGCATAAGATTGTGTCAAAGGATCTTTCGCTTACTTCGGGGGCACTTTGCAGGTCGGCAACAATTGTCGCAGCCGCGCTTGGTACAATGTCCCACACATCATAAGAGGTAATCTCCGATCGACCTATATATCGCTCTTGGTAGAAGGGAGGCATAAATTCCACCACTCGACCACGAACGGTGGAATCAAATTCATTGAGAAATGTATCTATATAGTGTCGTGCCGGTGTAGGAACGGGAATATATCCTTCCGGAAAAGCGAAGCTGTTAATTTGCAACCCCATTCCCAAAAACCTACCCAGAAGGTACTTATATAAATTTGAACTTATGGCTTTTAAAAGTTCTACCGGTTGTATACTCGGGCGTTCCGTCATCATCCATCTCGCGCATGCAGACCGTCTTTTCGGCTTTTACTTTACTGGTCATTCGTGGCTACATTATCTCCCGCAAAAGCTTAGTAGACAGTTAAATCTTGGAAAGTGGCAAGACTTCTGCTTGCTTCCAATATTGACGCGCTACCTCATGGCTTTCTATGCAGTCAACACATATTGGTGGCAGGGCAAAGTCTCCGTCAACCATTCGGCGACGTTGCTCTTGCAATGTTGGCGAGTTAAACACCTCTTGAGGCTCTTGTTCTTTGAGATTTCCAAGAGGGTATTTTGTTTCATAATCTTCGCAGCACATCGCAACAGTACCGTCCCAGTCAATTTGTAGAACCTCGAATATATACCGGCATGGATACTGTTCTTTTCGCACTCCCAAGTCGAAATACCCACCCCAGCCAATGTAGGGAGGAACAATAACCCCATCTACTCTACCCTCCCAGTGACTACAAAAGTTCTCGATTTCCTTCTCGCTATGATGTTCCGTTGGAACCAAAGAAACGTTTATCTGGATTAGATGCCCCCGCTCGTCATTCATTTTTATGAATCGGTTTAGGTTTTCTAGCGTCCGCTCGAAAGGAAGTTTCATTACTGATTCATATGCTTCCTTAGAATAACCGTTTAAACTCACCGACAAGATATCAA
>DTRI01000273.1 GCA_012966015.1 Flavobacteriales bacterium
TTCATTTTCAGAGATATTTATTTAAAGAATTTATAAATTAATTTTTTTTTATAATTAAATTAGCATAAATAACTGCGCTTATAAATAACTTAATTTAAAAGTTTAAAGCGCATTACACAATCAAATAAATGATATTGGCAGTAGCTCAGATGGAGACACTTGGTTTGCTACCAATGGAGGTGTTGCTCGCTTTCATGACAAGAAAATTACTGAGGTGTTAACCATGGCCGATGGTCTACCGGATCATCGTGTACGAGCAATATGCAGCGATGGAAATAAAGGAATGTGGTTTGGAACTGAAAGCGGTCTTGCCCACTATGATGGCCAGAGGATATCTGAAGTATTTACTATCCAAGATGGATTATGGTCTAATAGAATCAAGGCTATCTTTCGGGATTCCGAAGATATTGTTTGGTTTGCTAGTGCCCCCCAAGAAACAAGTATATTCGAAAGATGGAGTGGAACAAATATCACTGGGGTAATTACCAAATACGATGGAAATGGATTCATAACGTTTACACCTGAAGACGGCTTAGTCAGTGCATCTGTTAGCGCTATCAACGGCACGCCTGATGGACTTATCTGGTTTAGCTCGAAGGGAGATGGCGTATCCAGTTACGATGAAAAAGGAATTATCAATTTTAATATCAAAGATGGATTGCCAGATAACAAGATTACAGCCATCCATGAATCAGAAGATAAAAAGCTCTGGGTTGTGACCTCTAGTGGTGGAATCGCCCTATATGATGGTAAACGTTTCAGTTCTGTTGATGTGATAGGTAATGTTACAACCATTCAGAGTGATGCAGACGGTTCTCTGTGGTTGGGAACTCAGAGACAGGGAGCAGCACGATACAAAATAAGTAGCTCAGGTACGACAACCAACTTAAAAATCCAAGATAGGTATAATCAGAGCCAGTTGGGTCACCGAAATATTGGTGCCATCCATTATGATTCAGATAATTCAATCTGGTTTGGCACTCGTGGGGGCGGAGTAACTTACTATGATGGGATGTCTTTCTCGACAATAAACGATCAAAATGGCCTACCTAACAACTGGGTGCGGACTATTGCTAAAGGAATCAATAACTCGATGTGGTTCGGAACAGAAAATGGAGCTGTTCTGTACGAAAACAATCGAGTTGCCAAGACTATTCAAACCAAAGATGGTTTAGCTAACAGCTGGGTAAACGCCATTTACTGCCAACCAAATGGTGTTGTTTGGTTTGCCGCAGGACATTATTCACGAGGAGATAATAGTGGATTATCACGATACGATGGCAGATCAATGATTAGTGTTACCTCTCGTTCAACAGGAGGTGGATTAGCTAGTGACGCTGTTCGTACTATTTATGTCACACCAGATGGTCGGATTTGGTTCGGCACGATCGCTGGTGGAGTAACAGTACATAATCCAACAGAAGGTACGTGGACCCAACTCAGTACGAAAGACGGTTTAGCAAATAATACAGTCAATGCTATTTACCAAGATTCATCCGGTTCATTGTGGTTCGGAACAGAAAATGGTCTTACACAATACAACCGTGGTAAGTACACTTCACAAGTTCGCATTGTTTCTATACGCACAAATGAAAAAGACAATCAAAACCAAGCTGGTGTGGTTAGCTTTCCCAAGATTGCGGCAAAAAGCCGTGCTACTATTGAGTACAGTGTTGTTGATTACAAGGTTCCGTTTGACAAAAGGCAATACCGATGCCGAGTGATTGATAACAAGAGTAAAGGAACATGGCAGCCCATCACAAAGGAAACTGTTTATGATCATGTGTTTCCACGAGCAGGTTCCTATATTTTCGAGGTGCAGTTTGTTGATCCGGAACTGAATTATTCAAAACCTACCCGTTTAATGATTGAGGTTACACCACCTCCTTTCCTCCGGAGTAATGCCTTTCTATCCTTAATCGGTCTGCTTGCTATTGTGGCTTTGGGCGGTGGTGGGATTCAGACCATAAAAGTACTTCAACAACGTCGAGAGATCAGTGAATACCGGAGTCTGGCCGTGCAGGAACTAGAAGATGCGCACACCATCCAGATGGAATTGATACCAGAAACACCTCCAGAAACACCGAAGTTTGAGTTTGCAGGCACGTGCCTCCCCGCCAGCGATGTTGGCGGTGATTTTTTCGATTATATTATCCATGAGGATAACAAAAACATCGGTGTTGCCATTGCTGATGTTAGTGGCAAACGAATGCAGGGAGCTATGAATGCTGTGATGACAAATGGTGTTTTACACATGGCTGCTCGAGAAGGAAATTCCCAATCACCAACACATATCGTCGAGAAAGTCAATAGTATCCTATCAACTCGAATGAAGCAAGACACGAACGTAACCATGATTTTCGGATTTTTGAATTCTGAGGACCTGACGTTTAATTTCGTTAATGCTGGACATCATGCTCATCCAATCCTAGTACGAAACAAAACGGTGGAAAGGTTAGAACATTTTGGGTTTCCACTTCTTTTGATTGAAACATTCGTCGATCCAGAACGTTTTCACGGCACGATTTATCG
>DTRI01000274.1 GCA_012966015.1 Flavobacteriales bacterium
GGAACAAGATTGGTTAATAGGCCGTATACATGAAGGGGTAAGGCGAATACTAACAATACGATGCGTAGCAATATACCTGGTAGATAAACCTTGCGGGCTAGCCAATGGTCCTTAATTCCCAGCTCATCAATCTGCCTTACATAATCGCTAAGCTTCTTTTTTACCGACGCCAGCCGGTCATCCTCCAGCTTATGAAAATAGTTAACGGCTTTGGCTAATTCTCTGGAAACAATAAAATGATGACGGGATGAACGCATATCCAGTCCATATTGTTGAAACAAGTGAGGTTTATAAACCAGCTCTGCCTGTTCTACCAACTCATCCAATGATTGATCATCAATATGAATCACCTGATTTTTTAATCTTTCCCCAATAAATTCGGTCAGCGCTTTTATACCTCTCCCTTCATGTTCCTGATACAACTTACAAAACTGTTTAATATCATATGGCCTTGAGTAATTCAACAATAGCGTGGAATCAAATGAAGGTGCATGCTTGTAATTCATTCCCAGAAAGACCACCTGGGTATTCAACTCATAGCCGTACTTCTTCTCCGCGCCGAGCATAATTTTCGCCGCTCCTTTTTTTGCTGGCTTCAATCTTCTTTCCTGGATACAAATGGCTTCTGGGAAAATCTGCAAACTCTCTTTCCTGCCGAGCGCCTCCTTTAAAAAATTAAAGGATTCAAGATTTCGTTTGACATACTCATCCCCTTCCATTTGCCGGAACACCGGTATCATTCGCGCCCAGCTAAAAATAATTAGTACAAATTTTGGCTGATTGAAGAAGATCGTTCCCCGGGGAAGACTGTACATTTTTTGCGCAATCCTCCCGCCAATTATCAATGAATCGAGAAAGGCATTCGTATGATTCGCCACGATTACCACTGGCACATCATTCGGAAACTTCGGTAACTTACGGTAGTTAACCCGGTAATAGAAAGAAATTATGAATCGAGATAAGTATTTTAAGAAAATGTAGCCCATTGATTCCACTATGTTTCTGAAAACCAAGGTGTAAAATTAGGGGATTTATTATACGCATTAAACATTTCTTTAAATTCATAATTTTGAGAATTATCCAAAAACAGTGCGATGCGAATCTTTATGATAGGATTTATGGGTTGCGGCAAAAGCACCATTGGGAAAATGGTTGCTAAGGAGATGAATTATACATTCATAGACTTGGATCGAGAAATTGAAGCGGCTGAAAACAGATCTATAACTGATATTTTCAAGGAGGATGGCGAGAAGGCTTTTAGAGCTATTGAAGCTCAATTTATTATTGATATATCCCAAAAAGAGAAAGTGATCATAGCTTGCGGAGGGGGGACACCTTGTTTTGGAAATAATATGTCGATCATGAACGAAAGTGGGTACACCATCTACTTAGAGCTGAAGGAAAATGAATTATTCAAAAGGTTAAACGATGGCAAAGAGAAAAGGCCCCTCATCGCAAATCTGACAGTAGATGAGGTAAGAGCATATATACAACGTACTCTTACTGCACGAATGCCGTTCTATTTACAGGCAAGAACTAAGCTGGACGTTAACGAGAAAGACACCCGGGAAATTACTGAAGATATACAGCGTCTTTTCCTTTAGAGAACTCAACGGATACGTGCTCCTGTAATGTAGTGGCAAGAGATATCCCCACATAATCGGCACGAATAGGGAATTTGTTATGACCTCGGTCCACCAGTACAAGTGTACGTAGCTTCTTAACTGGAACGGTGAGGAAATGCCTTACCGCATAAATTAATGTCCTGCCTGAGTTTACCACGTCATCAACAACAAACACCACCTTTCCTTCCAATTCTTTATCGGCAAAAGGAAAGTTCACTTTGCTCTTAATGGGCGTCTCCTTGTTCACTTTAATCTCTTCCACATGCACCTTAATATTCGAAATGTCTTGCAGAATAGTTGCTATACGTTTTGCCAGGACAAAACCTCGACTGGCAATACCGGCGATGATGATCTCACTTTCTTCGTGATTATTCTCCAGCACCTGATGAGCCAAACGGTTTATTTTCTGCTCTATTTGCTTGTTATTTAAGATGGGTGTTTTCATAATCACTGCAAAATTCCCTCGAAACAAATGTAGGATAAAACTAATTAAGAAATCCTAATTTTGACCTGATGAACATCGCAACGAAGCTATTCAATTTAAAAGGTTCGATCCCTGATCATGTGGAATTGGTAGCCGTATCCAAAACCAAGCCTGCTTCTATGATCCTGGAAGCCTATAATGAGGGACACAGAATCTTTGGAGAAAACAGGGCTCAGGAGCTGGCTTCCAAATACGAGGAATTGCCAAAAGATATAGAGTGGCATTTTATTGGCCACTTGCAGACTAAAAAGGTAAAATACATTGCGGGTTTTGTAGCTTTAATTCATGCGATTGACAGCTTGAAACTACTTCACACCGTCGACAAGGAAGCTAAAAAACACGATCGTATCATCGATTGTCTATTGCAAATACACATCGCCAGGGAAGAGACAAAATTCGGATTCGACACTGAAGAGGTTCTGGAACTATTAACGTCTGGAACGACAGCCGAATTAACAAACATTAATATAAAAGGGCTTATGGGAATGGCCACCTTTACTGAAGACAATACCATTATCGAGAACGAGTTTTCCGGATTAAAAAATGTATTCGATCAAGTTAAATCCGTCAAGGCTGAGAATTTTGAACCATCAATTTTATCAATGGGCATGTCGGGGGATTACAATATTGCCATTGAAATGGGAAGTAATATGATAAGAGTGGGAAGCATAATATTCGGAGAAAGAAGTTAAATTTGAATCATGAGTGAGATCATCAGCTTAATCAACGCTAAAATATCTCAGAAAGGGCACCCAGTACTTTCCGAGGTGAACATTTCCATCAATACAGGTGAAATGGTTTATCTTATTGGAAAAACTGGAACAGGCAAGAGCAGCCTGCTAAGAACTTTGTACGCCGATTTGGATATTACAGATGGTGAGGCCAGTATAGTGGGCTACGACCTAAAAAAACTTAAAAAGCGCGATATTCCCTTCTTGAGGAGAAAGCTCGGTATTGTGTTTCAGGATTTTCAATTACTCACCGATAGGAATGTAGAAGACAACTTACGATTCGTGATGAAAGCTACAGGGTGGAAAGACAAAGCAAAGATCAAGGCTAAGGCTGACGAGGTGCTCAGCCTTGTTTCATTGGATACCAAAGGATTTAAAATGCCATTTGAATTATCGGGTGGCGAACAGCAGAGAGTCTCTATTGCAAGAGCATTGATCAATGACCCAGAGGTAATTCTCGCCGATGAACCTACCGGAAATCTTGACCCGGAAATATCTGAAGAAATCATCAAGCTGCTCTATGAGATAAGTAAAAACAACAGGGCGGTAATAATCGCCACACACGATTATCAGTTCTTTACAAAATATCCTTCTCGAATACTGAGATGTGAAAATGGAAAGGTACTTGAGCAAGCGAGCTCATCCACTTCTGTCAACCCACCTCCATCTCAGCCGCTTAGCGTAAATCAATAACTTCTACTTTTGGGTGAGCAGACGTATCAAAGCTAAAGTCTGAGTCTTTAACAGCTGGGTTTAGTTGCAGCTTATCAATTTTATAAAGGTAATCATCACCCTCACGCCCGAAGATCTTCACCTTAAACAGCTGCTTCTTCGCTTTATCTACATATAACCTTATGGTGTGGAACGACTTTTCTTTTGGTTTATCCGGATATAAGTTAATTACTTGAGTAGTCTTGCCATCGACTTGCTCCTCCTTATGGAATTGATATTTAAACCCCTTTTCATAAATGGTGAAAATGTTCGTGGGACTGATCATTCCTTCGCTCTCCTCCTCCTTCTCGTTAATCTGAACTTCCTGCGCCTCATCAATATATGTCCACATAGTCTTACCATCACTATATATTATCTGCCCCGCGATCTTTAGTCTGTACTTTTCACCACTTAAGAGCAATTCTCCTGATTGTGAATCTGAAATCTTTTCCTTCTTATTCTCCATTGTGTACGTAAAATTCACGAGCATCGCGTTGTAGGTCTTGGTCTTTTTGCTCACTTCATCCAATATGGATTTTGCTTTTGGATCATGATCAGTCTGCGAATAAACCTGAGTTGACAGCAATAAAAATAGTCCCATTGTTGAGCTCACTAACAGTACAATACATCGTGTTAAATTCTTCATCTACTTATTTATTAGCTATTCTTCTATCGGTAGTTCATCTGTAGGAGAATCTTGTGGTTCATCATCCTTTGACAAAAACTGTTCCAAAGTATATTCGTCCGGCATTAGTACCTGCCGTGCCTTACTTCCATCAAATGGCCCAACAATTCCATCCGCTTCAAACTGATCAATAATTCTTCCTGCTCTGTTATATCCTATTTTCAGCCTCCTCTGCAGCAGAGATGCTGATCCCTGTTGATGTTGCACAACTATTCTTGCGGCCTCCTCATACATAGAATCCCTTTCACCACTATCTCCACCTGCGGCAGTACTCGCTTTCTCATCGATATATTCGGGCAATTCCCAAGCTGTCGGATAACCCTGTTGTGAGCCAATAAACTCGGTTACCTTCTCAACTTCCGGCGTATCTACAAACGCGCACTGTAATCGCACGAGCTCGTTACCAGTAGAGAACAGCATATCACCCTTACCAACCAGCTGTTCTGCTCCTCCTTCATCCAAAATTGCTCTTGAATCCACTTTAGAAGCTACATTAAATGCGATCCGTACGGGGAAATTGGCCTTAATCGTTCCTGTGATAATATTTACGGTGGGGCGCTGCGTGGCTATAATCAGGTGAATACCAATAGCCCGCGCCTTCTGCGCAAGTCTCGTCAAGGGGCTTTCAATCTCCTTTCCGGCGGTCATTATCAGGTCACCAAATTCATCAATTACCACAACAATGTACGGTAAAAAACGGTGGCCATCATTTGGATTGAGCTTCCTATTGATGAATTTCTCATTATATCTCACCAACGCCCGAACTTGCGCATCTTGTAGTAATTTATAGCGCTGCTCCATTTCAATACAAAGTGAGTTTAAAGTATGGACTACCTTCTTCGTATCACTAATTATGGCATCTTCTGCATCAGGTAATTTGGCAAGAAAGTGTTTTTCAATTTTCTTGTACAACGTTAGCTCCACTATTTTAGGATCGATAAGCACAAACTTAATCTGCGCAGGGTGCTTCTTATAAAGCAATGACACCAGCATAGCATTCAATCCAACAGACTTACCCTGACCCGTAGCGCCTGCCATCAACAAGTGTGGCATTTGAGTGAGATCTGCTACCAAGGTTTCATTGGCTATGGTTTTACCCAATGCCAGCGGGAGCTCAGCCTCAGAATTGATAAACTTCCCAGAGGAAAGCACTGTTTTTATGGCAACCACCTCAGGATTTTTATTCGGGACTTCAATACCGACAGTTCCCTTGCCAGGTATAGGAGCAATTATCCGAATTCCAAGTGCACTTAGGCTAAGCGCAATATCATCCTCCAGGTTTTTTATCTTGGATATCCGAATTCCGGGAGCAGGCACTATTTCATAAAGTGTGACTGAAGGCCCTACCGTTGCCTTGATCTTCTGTATCTGAATATTATAATTCAGCAGCGTTTCCACAATCTTATCCTTATTGGACTCCAGCTCATCGTTGTCGACCTTTATCTGATCACGGCCATGCTCTTCCAGTAAATCGAGTCCGGGAGCTTGATAGGATGATAAATCTAATGTGGGATCGTATTCCGTAAATTCCTGGGGCTCTTTCATCTCTTCTGTGGATACTGTCTCTTCTTTCTCTCCTTCTTCAACAATCAGCTCTAACTCTTCCTCTCCGTCAGATTTAACAGCGGCT
The DNA here is from genome assembly GCA_012966015.1 of Flavobacteriales bacterium. Taxonomy (GTDB): domain Bacteria; phylum Bacteroidota; class Bacteroidia; order NORP154; family NORP154; genus NORP154. The sequence continues at coordinate 5,867 of DTRI01000274.1, forward strand.
TTCCCCTTGGCTTTCTCACTTTCCAACGTCTCCGGAATTTCAAGTTCAAGTTCATTGGTATCAGGTTTTTCTGATTCTGCACTTTCAGATGGCTCCAAATCCTTGTCAACACCAAGTTCTATTCCTGCATTCGATGAGGATGGAGTAGATTCGTTTTCCGAATCTTCCGCCGATTCCTCTTCAGGCTTTTTCTTGAACCACTTGAATGATATGTTAAAGGAGATTATTAGGTAAGCAAGAAATACGAATGCAATAAAAAAGCCAGATCCAATATTGCCAAGTAGTCCCTCCAGCCAGCCATCGCAGATAATCCCAAAAGCCCCGCCCATCAGGTGATTTACGTCTGAGGAGATACCTGAGTTCTTAAAAACGTACCCCAAGGTAATGGACAACCAGAATAGAATAAACAGCGTGTGCTTTAGAACTCTCTTTACAGGAACAAGAGAGACCTCAAAGAGCAAGCGTACCCCTACAATAAAGCACAGCCCAACGAATAGGAAGGAAGTTACTCCAAACCAATCATATATAAACTGGTGAGATATTACCGCTCCAAATCTGCCGAGCCAGTTGTCTACTATAAGATCTCCCTCCGACAGAAGTCCATAGCCTAGCTCTTTGACCACACTCATATCGCTGCTCCATGTAAAGAGATAGGATGTAAAAGAAATTAATAGATAGGGGGCTCCTATAAAAAGCAATAGAACGCCTGAAAGTTTCTGGAATCTCTCATCTTCTAAAAAGTCCTTTACTGGCTTAAAGGGGTTGGTCTTTTTCTTTACGCTAAGAACCCGGCCTTGTTTTTTTCGTCGATCCATAGAAGAATCTCGAGTTTATTGAGAGGTATTAACAGGATCTTAAATTTCTTTAAATCCTTCGAATATTTTGTCCATTTCGTCCTGACTTATTTGCTCATAATCAGCGGGGACACTAAAGTCAACGTCATCAACCTCTGCTCTTGACACTTTAATGGCAGTCAGTTTCATATCATAATTGTATTTACGAACATGGTATTCCAATAGCACCCCACTTATTTCATTGAAAGGTGTACACCAGTTTGAGTCTTTAATACCTATGTCATTGGTGTAGAATATGCTGAATTCTTCCTTGATGTTATTCTTAAAAGTAACTATCGCTTTGTGACATTTATACCCCGCTATCTCCCTGGTTTCGTCGGTAAAATGAACCTTCATTACAGGTAGTTCACCATACAAATCACGTATTTCATTGGAATCCAGCTCCAACACGTATTTCTTACTCATTATCTTTAGAAGCTGGTGGACCATTCGCGTCTCCGGATCTGCTATCAGGGCAGTTTTAAACACACCCATTCCTGCAGATAATTCACCAATAGTCTTGTCATTCTTAAATTTCAGAATCATCTCACGAGGCAATAGACCAGCCATAAGGTCACCTGCTGCTGTTTCCGGATAGCTGATTTCAAACTCGATCATGCCCTCCGTAATATTCCGATGAAACAGGGTGTCACATCCAGACAATATTGTGAACGTGAGTGGAATCAATAAAAGGTAAAAGCACTTCCTGATCATCTGAGATTTTCTAGCTTCTTTTTGAGCGAAGGTCAAAGGTATTTAATTTTTTCAATTTTGCTGGTTACTTAAAGCCAATTGCCCCTCTCTTAGATTTTGGACTTTTCTGGAAATAAGATTTGTTGTAATGTGGGTGGCACCAAAATAAGCTTTAAACTTTGCAATAGCTGCCTCGGTATCGAATGGTTTGCAGGAGTAAACATCGGCAGTTAGCAGTGCAGCCTGTGGAAACGTATGAATACTAATGTGGCTTTCCGCGATTATTACAAAGGCGCTAACTCCTCCATTATCCCAACCATTATCGCTTTCTCCGCAAGTTACTGACACTGGCTCTATCAGCTTTCTCATTCCCAAAAACTCGACCAGCTCATCCATGAATATTGCTATTCGCTTTTCATCCGTCAAAATCCCCGGATTACAGCCAGTACAATCGAGCGTTAAATGAGCTCCATCAATTTGTAATAATTCTCCTTTCATTTTCTCCTAACTTTTACCGTTTTTTGTATGCATTTTTTAGTGTAGCCGAAATGCATTGCAAATATTAACATTTTACTTGATAGAAATCAGAGAATGCCGGAAAACAGTAAAAGGAATGGAAAGCTCGCGGTAGTCGCCTTGGGTGGCAACGCATTGTTGCGAGCGGGCCAGCACGGAACTATTGAAGAGCAAGAAGCTAATGCAACTGCAACACTCAAGCATATGATGTTCCTAATTGAAGAGGGATATGATTTGGTCATTACCCATGGGAATGGGCCACAGGTGGGTAATTTGCTCTTGCAAAATGACGCCGGGGAAGAACAGTATGACATTCCACAAATGCCCCTAAATATCTGCGTTGCTGAGACCCAGGGCGAGATTGGTTTCATGATAGAAAGGATGCTGCGTAACATTCTCATTGAAAATGGCATTGAAAGAGCTATTCTAACACTTATTACACAGGTAATAGTCGACCGGGATGACCCGGCCTTCAATAATCCTACAAAACGAATAGGTAGAACATACAGCAAGGAAGAGGCGAATAGAATGACAGCAAAAAAAGGATGGGTATTCAAGGAGAGTTCTAAGCAGGAAGAAGGATGGAGACGCGTTGTTGCTTCTCCGATGCCCAAAGAGATATTTAACAGAGACACTATTGGGAAGATTGCCAGGCAGGGTGCAATTGTAATAGCCGGAGGAGGTGGAGGAATTCCAGTTTACAAAGATGAACATGGAAAAGTGAGGACCTGTGAGGCAGTTATCGATAAGGACTTTGCCTCCTCATTGCTAGCTTCCAGAATTGGAGCAAACGAATTTTATATTCTGACGGATGTACCATTTGTGTATATAAATTACAATGAGGATAATGAGGAAAAAGTTGAATTTATGGATCAGGAAACTGCCCAGAATTATTTGGATTCAGGCCAATTCGGTGAAGGAAGCATGGCGCCTAAGGTAAGAGCTGGTATCTACTTCATCGATCATGGCGGAGACAAAAGTGTTATTACCGAGGCCACAAAGCTGGATGACAGAAGCTACGGCACAAAAATTACTAAAGAGCACAATCAATAATAAAAACTTAGAACTATGTCAGCTAACCTAAAAAACAGAAACTTTCTAAAGCTACTGGACTACTCACCTGAGGAAATAACCTACCTATTGGAATTAGCTGCAGACCTAAAACGTACTAAAAAAGAAGGGAGGGAAGTCCAGAAGATGATGGGGAAAAACATTGCATTGATTTTTGAGAAGTCGTCAACAAGAACCAGGTGTGCATTTGAGGTATCAGCCTATGACCAGGGTGCCCATGTAACGTATCTAGGGCCTTCCGGATCACAAATAGGAAACAAAGAGTCTATGAAAGATACCGCTCGTGTTTTGGGGCGTATGTACGACGGCATACAATACCGGGGATTCGGTCAAGCCATTGTAGAAGAATTAGGAGAGCATGCCGGAGTACCTGTTTGGAACGGATTGACGGACGAGTATCATCCAACGCAAATATTGGCGGATTTATTAACCATGATAGAGCATTGTGGCAAACCGTTGAGTGAACAGAAATTTTGCTATTTGGGCGATGCCAGGAATAATATGGGTAACTCGTACATGATTGGAGCTGCAAAAATGGGAATGGACTTTAGAGCTGCGGCGCCAACAGCCGTGCAGCCCGATGAAGAACTGATTAAAACGGCACAGGAAATAGCTGCCACAACAGGGGCTGTGATCACTATAACTAAAAACGTTGAAGAAGCTGTAAAAGACTGTGATTTCCTATGTACTGATGTTTGGGTTTCCATGGGAGAACCTGCAGAAGTCTGGGGTGAGAGAATATCTTTACTCCAGGATTATCAGGTGAACAAGGCCACAATGAGCCTAACCGGAAACCCTGAAGTCAAATTTTTGCATTGCCTGCCAGCCTTCCATAATACAGATACCAAGGTCGGACAGGATATTTTTGAGAATTTCGGGCTGGAGGCTATGGAAGTTACAGATGAGGTGTTCGAATCCGAAGCCTCAGTTGTTTTTGATGAGGCTGAAAACCGCGTTCATACCATCAAAGCCGTAATGGTTGCTACACTGGGAGAATAGTGCAACTCCAATATTATAAAATCTGGTTTGCTCTTTAATAAAACATTAATAACTTAGTCGTCCCAGCGGGATTTACCTTATTTACAATCACGAATACCTAAGCAACACATTATGAAAAACGCACTATTATTTATCATCGCTTTTTTTGCGATTGCCACTGCATTCTCGCAAAAACCTTATAAAGAAAAGGCATCGTTTGATTACATCCGCCTTGCGCTACAACCACTGCCTTCAGATATAAAAAACTACAAAGGCGAAGTGATTCTGACCTACAAAGAAAAAGTGAACGGAGAGCGGGATGCCCGACAGGCACAGATTGACGCTGCAAATGAAAAAAACGCAAAAGCGCGTAAAGAATATGACGATAAATCATTTGGAGAAAAGCTGGGAAATAAAGCATTACTGGGTACAAAGGGCCCCACTATTGTTGACGTGCCAGTTCACGAAAACTATTATCCGATCATCCACAACGAAAGCTCTGTTGCCGGCACCTACCTGAAAATTAACGGGTATGGTAGCGCACCTGACAACTCCCTGAAAATAACAGCTTATTTAGATGGATTTCAATATACAACAGAAGAAAAGATGGCCAACAAATCTGTTAAAAAAGATGGAGCAACTGTAGTAGTTAACACGTTCGCCTACCTGGTTCGATACAAGCACCCTATCAAACTAATAATTGAGTCCGAGGCTGCAGGTGTTATTTACGAAGGCTATGTTGAAGCTACCAATAGGGAGATTACGGCTAAAACAAAATATTATAACAGTCGTGAGGAGCTGCAAAATTACTGGACAGCTGGGCAAAATGGATTTCTAGGTCCGCTAGACACCAGGATTTCAAAGCTATGTATGGAAGCTACCAACGATGAGCTGAATAGTCTTTACGGAGTATCAAAGATAACCCGTGAGATTTCCGTATGGTTGGTTAAAGGCAAAAAGTACGACTACGCTGATTACCAAAGCGCCTATGAGTATGCGGTTATGGGTTATGGTAAGTTGGCCGAAGAAGGCTCGAACGCCAAAGCATTTGAGTATATAAAGAAAGGGATAGATGGTTGGGAAGCCGCCCTCAAGGAATCAGAGCCAAAGAATAAAAAAGCGAGAGTGAATGACAAGGTCACCGCCGTGACACGTCTCAATTTAGCTGAAGCTTATATCTGGATTAACGACTATTCCAATGCGGAGCTACAACTGGACAAGACACGCTTTCTCGACCTGAACAAATTTACCAGGCTAGCCGCCAAGCAGAAGGGATTGGTAGATGACCAAAAGGCGCGCTTCGAAGCGAATAAGTAACGGTTATTCCCTTTTATGGTAATTCTGAGTGAAGCGAAGAATCTTATTTCTGATTCACTAGCTAGTCCGCTTCGTTAGCGTTACAGATATATTAGAATTGCTGGATAGTCCTGCCAATAATTTCCACGCACTCCATAAGCTGCTCTTCGGTTATTACCAATGGCGGAGCAAATCGGATAATATCACCGTGAGTTGGTTTGGCTAACAGGCCATTCTCCTTAAGTGCAAGACAAACATCCCAAGCTTCTTTGCCATCTTTTGACTTGATCACAATAGCATTTAAAAGCCCTTTTCCCCTCACAAGGGTAATCATATCCGTGTCGATATTCTCCAGCTCCCTTCTCATTAGACTTCCGAGACGTTCAGCCTTATTCGCAAGATCTTCATCCCTTATAACGTCCAGGGCCGCGATAGCCACCTTGCACGCAATCGGATTTCCACCAAAAGTTGACCCATGTTCACCGGGTTTGATAACAAGCATAATATCGTCGTCAGCCAGTACCGCAGAAACGGGAAATACGCCACCCGATATCGCCTTGCCGAGAATCAACACATCCGGGTGAACACCTTCATGATCACATGCCAGCAACTTTCCTGTTCTTGCGATTCCAGTTTGCACTTCATCAGCTACGAACAATACATTCTTGGATTTACAAAGATCAAAAGCCTTAGACAGATAGCCTTCATCAGGAACAAATACACCCGCCTCCCCCTGAATGGGTTCTACCATAAAGGCGCAGACATTAGGGTCTTCGAGCTCCTTCTCAAGGCTTGCTAAATCATTATACGGAATTGAAACAAAACCAGGTGTAAAAGGGCCATAGTCATCACAAGCCTCAGGATCATTTGAAAAAGACACGATAGTAATCGTTCTTCCATGGAAATTACCATCACAAACAATGATCTTGGACTCATTTTGCGGAATTCCCTTCTTCTTATGTCCCCATTTCCTCACTAGCTTCAAAGCCGTTTCAACACCTTCAGCACCTGTATTCATCGGTAGCACCTTGTCGAAGCCAAAATATTGTGTCACGTACTTTTCGTATTCACCCAAACAGTCATTGTAAAAAGCCCTGGAGGTCAGCGCCAATTTTTGTGCTTGATCGGTCATGGCACCGACAATTTTAGGATGGCAATGGCCTTGATTAACCGCTGAATAAGCAGATAAAAAATCGTAATAACGTTTCCCATCGACATCCCACACAAAGACACCTTCTCCTCTGGACAACACAACGGGCAGTGGGTGATAATTGTGTGCTCCGTACTTATCTTCCATTGCCATTATTTCCTCGGCCGAGGTACTTGAAGTCATAGTTTCCATTTGAATATTATATTGTTTAATAATTTGTCAGATAATTTCATTTCATTAATAAAATACAGAAAGGCAGGTCAATGAGCCATCCGCAGCTCGAATTTGAGACATGTCTATTGCATGAAGCTCAAATCCCCTCTCGCGTAATATTTTGTGAGTTGCCGGATACCCCTCTGGCACAAGAAGTGTATTCCCAAAGGCAATTGTATTGGCTCCATACACTTCTTCCGCTGGAATCCATATCAGATCAGCTCCTTCCGGAAAAGCATCTTCAGCAAAAAAAGTTTCAGGAGCAATAATCATCCCCGGAGCGGGGCAGCTCGTTATACTTTTAAAATGCAATGCGTTCGGCGGAACAGGAATTTCGTGTACTGTATATCCCAAAGGTGCCACAAACTCACGGAGGACCTGCACTCCCTCAACGTTTGTTCTGCTGCTGATACCACAGATATACGTGTCTCCAAACTTCATTACATCACCGCCATCCATTCTGGCAGGCGGTTCCATTTTTGACAATTCAATGTCATCATTAATGGCATTTGCAACTACTTCTTGCTCCCCTACCCTGGTATCGTGTCCTGAAACAGTGAGTAAACCCTTACCATCGCAGATAATAACCTGATCTTCCACAAAACAACAGTCAGGAAAATCGTTGTCGGCAGGGAGTATTTTCACGTCAACACCAAATCCACTCAATGCATTCACGTAACCCTCGTGCTGTCGCTTTGCCGCTTCAACATCCGTCGGGCCATCTCCAAAATATTGTGCTACCGCCTGCGTAAATGTGTCCGCTATTCCCCTTACTATTGCCCTATTTGAACTCGCCATACTCAGTTTAGATTCAGTGCTTGTATCTTAATCCTATACTTTCTGCTGTAAATAGTTCTAATTAACCCGGTGGTTTAATAAATTTGCACCGAATAGTCCTGCCAAATACAAATGGAAGAATGGCGAAATTACAAGTTAAACAGATATTCCCAAAACATTTACAGCTTAATTAAACTGGTATTGTGCAATTGTTTGAAGACATAAAGAAATCCACTCAAGACGCCGTTGAAACGGTCTTTGGAAAACCTGTGGATATTGAAAATATTGCGATTCAGCATACGCGAAAAGACTTCGATGGGGATGTGACAATTGTTGTATTTCCACTTCTCAAAATTTCTAAGAAGCCACCAGAAGAAACTGCAGAGATGCTGGGCAATTACCTGAAAGAAAGTGTGGATACCGTAAGTGACTTCAACGTTGTTAAGGGCTTCCTGAATCTGGTGATATCAGATTCCTACTGGGTAAATGTTCTCGGAAAAATTACTGAAAATGTATCATTTGGAATAGAAACCACCAATTCTGGGAAAACGATTATGGTGGAATACTCACAACCAAATACCAATAAGCCACTGCACCTGGGTCACTTGAGAAACAACATGTTGGGTTATTCGCTTGCGAATATATTGATGGCCAACGGGCATAAGGTTATCAAAGCCAATATCATCAACGATAGAGGAATCCACATTTGTAAATCCATGCTTGCCTGGCTGCGATGGGGAAAAGGTGAGACCCCTGAATCCACGGGCTTGAAGGGCGATCACCTGGTAGGCAAATATTATGTTGAGTTCAACACACATTACCAGGCTGAAATTAAAGATTTGGTGAGCAACGGAGCAACGCTGGAAGAAGCGGAAAAGACTGCTCCGCTGATATTGGAGGCGCAGGAAATGCTTAAGAAATGGGAAGCGGGAGATTCCGGCACCGTAAGCACCTGGAAAGAGATGAATTCCTGGGTTTTGAAAGGCTTTGACGCGTCTTATAAAACACTAGGTGTTGATTTTGATGAAATATACTATGAATCCAACACCTATTTGCTCGGCAAGGAACATGTGGCAAAAGGCCTGGATAAAGGATATTTCTACAAGAAAGACGATGGATCGGTGTGGTGTGACCTGAAAGAGGCGAAATTGGATCCCAAGCTATTGCTTAGATCGGATGGAACCTCCGTTTACATTACCCAGGATATTGGAACTGCGGTTCAGCGGTTCGAGGATTACAAATTAGATCGACAAATTTATGTGGTTGGAAATGAGCAAAACCACCATTTTCAGGTCCTCTTTGCCATATTGAAGAAGATGGGGTATGCATGGGCCGCATCCAACTATCATCTTTCTTATGGCATGGTTGAGCTCCCAAGTGGCAAGATGAAGTCCAGGGAAGGGACAGTGGTAGATGCTGATGATATTATGGATGAAATGGTCTCAACGGCGAAAAAGCTCTCGTTGGAACTGGGAAAGCTGGATGACATGCCTGAGGACGAAAGAGAAGAGCTTTTTAAAATAATAGGCCTCGGTGCTTTGAAGTATTACCTGCTTAAAGTAGAACCCAAGAAGCAAATGCTCTTCGACCCGGAAGAGTCCATTGACTTCAACGGCCATACGGGCCCCTTTATACAATATTCCTATACCAGGATTCAATCATTGGTGAAAAAGGCAGGGGCAAACTATAACAATGACAATGGCTATGGCTATGACCTGGATCCTTTGGAGAAGGGAATTATTAAATTGATCAATCAATATCCATCTATTATTAAAGAAGCCGGAGATTCTCTTTCACCCGCATTGATTGCCAACTACGTTTATGAATTGGCCAAGGAGTTCAATCATTTTTATCAGTCATTACCGATTCTAAAGCTAGACGATGAACAAATTGCAGCTTTTAGAATCAACTTGGCGGAAACTACTGGTCGCGTTATTAAAAGCGCTATGAACCTACTGGGAATTGACGTTCCAGATCAGATGTAAATCCTGTTTTTGTTCTTTTTTGTGTGGTAGCAGGGTTCACTATACTACAGCCTGTTTCTTCACTGCGTAAAGAAATTGTCCGCCTAAAATTTGGAGGTCGGTAAGCGAAGTGAGCAGGGGATAAAACTTTTAAGCCCTTGTCTGCTTTGAGGCCATTTCATCGATATCCTCAATATCATCTGGACTTGTTAACAACAATATCATGTGCTTTTTTCCCTCCATACGCAAGACCTGCAGCGAGCAGGAGGCCAATACCGCCATCTATAGGAATACAAGGTGGGGGCCAGCAGGGAGGATCACCACCTCCGCCAGGGGGGCCGGGAGGCCCCGCAGCTAAAACAATATCAACCGCAATTAGGTTTAGGGCACAAAGTGTGACCAGGCCAAAAGCCAATTTCAGTATTGCCATACCTGAGATTAAACTGCGCATTGTGTTCATATATCTTTTACGTCGTAGTACAATAAATCTAAGCGTTTGCAAATTACCCTGGCCAGGCATCCTTAATTACCCGTCACAACCATATTTACGGGCCCTTTGCTTTTGGAATAATCAAAGTTGAGGATAAGCTTGTTAAAAGTGCCTGGCACACTGAATTTTGCGCGTGCATTCGTATTTATAGAAACAAAAGTTCCCTTGAACTTGGAGATTTTTTCCTTGTTGTAATTCAAGGCATCGATCTTAATTGTTACGCCGAACTTCGATAGCTCCTTATCCAATTTTTTCAGCCTGCTCTCCGAATAGGAGGGCCGGATTAAAAATTCATGCTTTGTTACAAAGTCATGTGATACAGGCTCATCTACTGTTGCCGGTTTTGTAACTGGCTCTGCCTTTGTTTTGGGAGGTTCCTTGGCCTTTTCCTGTGGCGGAGGCCCTTGCTCAATAGGCTCTGGCACTTCGGTATCATCAGTATTTGCAGCAACAGGTTTAGCCATGGATTCAGCTTGCCTGCTTGTTACAGCTGCCTCAACCAATTCTTCTTTTATCTGAAGCGCTTCATTGTCTCTGGTATCAGGACTAGATTCACCGTCCTGCGAAGCTAAAGCTCCCTGGTCTGTATTGTCAGGCAATGCATTGTCGGATGCCTCAGCTGTTACTTCTGCGATCGGCTGTTGATCTTCGCTTGCCAATACTTGCTCTTGCTGAGAGCCTTCTCCATCCACTTCAATTACTTCCCTACCTAATCTACTATCGATATAAATGTAAAGAACAATGAATACTACTGCCAACGCAATAATTACCTGAAACCGTGTAGGCAACCACTTTCTACTTCCGTTGGCCCCCGTCGATGCAATGAGCTTTGCTTTTATCTCAGATATTGGAACAGGGTCACTTATGGACTCCCGCGCCTTCTGAAAGTATTTGTCTATTAGCTCATCCATTTAATTTAATTTAATTTAATAATGGTACTATAATTTTATTACTGTATCTGATAGCAATTCCTTCAACTTTTCTCTTCCCCTGCTCAACCTTAACTTTACCGCTGATAAACTATCACCCTGTATTTCCTGAATTTCTTTAAGTGCGAATCCAGAAATCTCAAATAATATTAATGCCTCCTTTTGCTTGGTGGGGAGCAAGTCCATCTTTTCATAGAGAAGCCCTATATCAACATTCGTTTCCAGCTCAGAGCCGGCATCATACTGATGTTGTCTATTCAATATATCAAATCGCTCCCTGATTTTGTTTCTGCTCAACCTCTTTCTAAATATATTTCTAGCAATGCCGAACAGAAAATATTTAAATGACTCCGGTTTCCGAAGACTCTCGAAGTTCTCATAAGCCGCCAGAATAACATCACTTTGAAGATCTTTGGCCATTTCCTCGTCTTTTACCATTACTTGACAATACTTATGGAATTTAGTATGAATCGGCTCATACAGTTCCATAAAACGATTTTGTATTTGCTCGTTGTCAACCATGTTCATTAAGACAGTATCTTAAAGTGGGCTAAAAGTTACATTTAAAGAAGTACCAATGTAACCTAAAAACCTTTAAATAGAGGTCTGTATGCCTAAAATTATTGCAGCCTCTTTTGTGCCTTGATGTAATGCAGCTCCTAATCGGTAAACCAACAGCTGTACTGAAGTGCTATTCCCGATGTAAATAATGCAATTATTTTTTAACTTTGCACGCCCGTACCATTCGGGCAGGCACTCCTTATTTATTCAGATAAACAAGCATTTTCATGTTCGATAATCTAAGCGACAAATTCGATAGAGCATTCAAAGTCCTCAAAGGGCATGGGCAAATAACGGATATCAACGTTGCCGAAACCCTTAAAGAGGTGAGGCGCGCCCTAATTGATGCCGACGTTAACTTTAAGATAGCCAAAGACTTTACGGATCGCGTTAAGACCAAGGCACTTGGTGAAAATGTGCTCACCGCTGTTGAGCCGGGTCAGCTGATGATTAAGATCACCAGGGATGAGCTGGCTGCATTAATGGGTAGTGAACACGCTGAGATCAACTTATCTGGAAATCCTACCATTGTACTGATAGCGGGCTTGCAAGGATCTGGTAAGACTACCTTCTCTGCAAAACTTGCGAACTACCTCAAAACCAAAAAATCAAAAAATCCGATGCTGGTTGCTTGTGATATTTACCGTCCGGCGGCCATAAACCAGCTCCATGTTGTTGGGGAGCAGGTGGGCGTAGAAGTATTTTCTGATAAGGAGAGCAAAGATGCTGTATCCATTGCTCAGCGAGGCGTTGAACGAGCAAAATCCGCAGGGCACGATGTGGTTATTATTGATACGGCAGGAAGACTGCACATCGATGATGGCATGATGAAGGAAATTGCAGCACTGAAGAAATCATTGCAGCCACAAGAAACATTGTTTGTGGTGGATTCGATGACAGGTCAGGATGCTGTCAATACTGCAAAAGCTTTCAATGAACAAATTGATTACGACGGCGTTGTGCTTACAAAACTAGATGGAGATACGAGAGGTGGCGCAGCCTTAACAATAAGATCCGTAGTTGAAAAACCATTAAAGTTTATTGGTACCGGCGAAAAGTTAGATGCACTGGATGTTTTCTATCCTGATAGAATGGCGGACAGGATTCTTGGCATGGGTGATGTTATCTCTCTGGTTGAGCGTGCCCAGGAGCAATTTGATGAAGATGAGGCGCGCAGGGTTCAAAAGAAAATTGCAAGAAATCAATTCAATTTCAACGACTTTGTAAAGCAGATCAAGCAGGTTAAAAAGATGGGTAACATCAAGGACCTGATGGGAATGATACCGGGTGTCGGAAAGATGATGAAAGATATAGACATCGACGACAACGCATTTGATATCATTGAAGTGATAATAAGTTCAATGACAACTGAGGAAAAAGAGTTCCCGCATATCATCAATGGCAACAGAAGAAAAAGAATTGCAGCTGGAAGCGGCACATCTGTAGAAGATGTAAACAAACTGTTGAAACAATTCAACGACATGAGTAAAATGATGAAGATGATGCAAGGTGGAAATGCACAGAAATCCATGCAGAAAATGAAAAGCATGATGCCCAATAAACAATAGAAAAACGATGGTTAGACCGCGGTAAGACAATTGTCTCACCATAGTTTAACAATTGTTTTACAATCGTAATAAAATGACAACCGAAACTACATACCAATTACTAGACGGCAAACAAACCTCAAACGATATTAAGGAGGAATTAGCTATTGAAGTTGAAAAAATATCCAAATCCGGCGGAACTATTCCCCATCTGGCAGCTGTTCTGGTTGGTGATGATGGAGCAAGCGAAACATACGTGAATGCGAAAGTGAAAGCCTGTGAAAAAATTGGATTCAAATCATCGCTTTACAGATACCCAAGTTCTATTGCTGAAGATGCGCTGCTCAGCAAAATTGAAGAACTCAACAACGACGACTCTCTACACGGATTTATTGTACAGCTTCCCCTACCCGATCATATTGATGAGCAAAAAGTAAAAGAAGCTGTTTCTCCAGAAAAAGATGTGGATGGATTTCATCCGGAAAATGTGGGTAAGATGGCATTAAACCTACCCACCTTTATTTCAGCTACGCCTTACGGAATTGTTCAATTATTGGAACGCTACAGTATAGAAACTTCAGGCAAGAACTGCGTTGTGATCGGAAGAAGCCATATCGTCGGCCTGCCCATGAGCATTCTCATGGCTCGAAAAGCGAAGCCGGGAAATTGTACGGTCACTGTTTGTCACAGCCGTACGCAAAATATTAAGGAATTTACCCTGAACGCCGATATAGTGATTGTTGCCCTGGGCAGCGCAGAATTTTTAACTGGTGATATGGTAAAAGACGGAGCAGTAGTAATTGACGTGGGAATTACCAGGGTAAAAGATGATTCGAAAAAATCGGGATACCGCTTAGTCGGAGATGTAAAATTTGACGAAGTTGCTCCTAAATGCTCTTATATAACACCGGTTCCGGGCGGAGTTGGGCCCATGACTATTGCATCCTTGTTGAAGAATACGCTTCAGGCAGCCAAAAGCAGCTGACCTGCCTTATTGAACCAGCAGCTTTATGCCGGTAGACTCTTCACCCAGCAAATTGGCAATATAGCAACCTGCTGAAAGTTCAGCTTTAGAAATGTTAACCTGGCTCCCTGCCATAACATTCTTCACAAGCACCATTTTCCCGGTCAGGTCTATTATTTGCAGTTCATACATTTCCCTTGATTCTCCACAAATCTTTATTGTTGTTACATCATTAAAAGGATTTGGAAAGGCTTCAATTTTCAGCCTGCTTCCACTTAGCTCTTCCTCACCAAAGACGAATGAACAAAACTCAGCTCTCGTGTCGATGTACAATTTCGCACCAATAATGGCCGATTGTGCACACGGCACATGGTCTGCACTTCCTGCATCGATCAATTCCACGCTATCTGCACCCATAGCAATAAACGCATCATAAGCTACCTGTGCATTCGCGAACGGGATTACCTGATCGCCATTGCAATGAACTATTCTCAAATACGACTGAGGTATCCAATCATAAACATCATTATCGCGCATTGCCATCTTAAACGGATGCAGGCTATCTGCATCATAGGCATTGAAATAAGCAGTATCTACAATGAGCTTAGGCACTCCCGGCATGAAGCCATTGATAGTCCCCATACTATTAGTGCCATCGAAAAGGGCAGGTATAAGAGAATCGTATGGAGGCGTAAAAACTTCCTCTATGCTGTCATAAATATTATATATCGAATTGTATGCGGTGGTAATATAGGGCAGATAACCGGGTTGAGAATAGACGCTGTCACTTTCCAAAACAGCCCTCTGCACACCAGAAACATCATATGGCCCAGCCATGGGAATAGCTGCTATAACATCAAATTCTGAGGCATGGTACAACTCAATTTCCCGCAGCGTGGCCATAGTGGCATGCCCCCCTTGCGAGTAACCCATTAAAAACAGCTGGGTATTTACCAGAACACCCTCATTGGTGCAGAGTTGTTTTGTCGTTCTTATCATGTCAATTACCGCTGTGGCTTCTGATTTTGCATGAATGTAAGGGTGAAAACCGGGCCCATCACCCAATCCTAAGTAATCGGTCATGGATACCACGTAACCGCCCGTTGCCGCGACCACTCCTATAAGTGCTTCGCCCGACATTCTAGAAGGAACGGACTCTCTATTCGAAATGGTGCCATGCTGATAGCTAATAATTGGCGCTGAGCAGGTGTCATTTCCAGGAATAAATACCGCACCGGACGTGTAGGTCATATTACCTTGTGGGTCAGGAGTTTCATAGGTTACTTTGTAAACGTCAACCGGATAATTAATGGCACCGACAAAGGGCGGCAATGCGTTAGCGGTATATATCGAATCAATATCCGCCAGGCTGTACGACGCGATTAATGAATCCGTTAACAGCTGGCCTTTGCCATCACTAATATTCGCCAGAAACAAGAACAACAAGCTGCAAAGTTTCCAAATACCCTGTCTAAATTCCATTGCTTAAAACTTTAAGTGTTTCACAGAAAGGCCTTTATTTTTTAAATCATTGAGGGCGTCAATGCCAATCATCAAATGTTCTCTAACATATTTGATGCTGACCTTTTTATCACTAGACGCAGTCTTTACACCTTCCGGGATCATAGGTTGATCCGACACAAGCAGGAGAGCACCCACAGGAATTTCATTTACAAAACCCAGCGTAAACAAAGTGGCTGTTTCCATGTCAATGGCCATACACCTGCTCGTTCTTAAATAAGTCTTGAACTTGCTGTCGTGCTCCCATACCCTTCTGTTTGTCGTGTAAACAGTTCCTGTCCAATAGTCCTTTTTGTGATTCATTATCGCCTCAGAAACGGCCTTTTGCAATCTAAAAGCTGGCAGTGCGGGAATTTCCGGAGGCAAGTAATTATCCGATGTTCCTTCACCTCTAATGGCCCCAATCGGCAGGATGAGATCACCGAGCTTGTTTTTTCTCTTTAATCCTCCACATTTTCCCAAAAATAAAACTGCCTTGGGATTAATTGCCGTTAGCAAATCCATAATAGTCGCGGCATTTGGGCTACCCATTCCGAAATTGATGATTGTGATGCCGTCGGCAGTAGCACTTTGCATGGGATTTTTCTTTCCTTTCACCTTCACCCCATGCGTTTCAGCAAACTGCTCAACATACTGTGAGAAGTTGGTAAGCAAAATGAACTTTCCAAAGGCTTTTAAAGGTACTCCTGTATATCTAGGCAACCAGCTCCGTACAATTTGTTTCTTCTCCTTCATAATTTTATTTGATGTGTAAAACTAAGGCAATTTTAGGCAAATGGATAATTACTGCTCGTCTATTGAGCAACATCCGTGGCCAAAAGGTTTTCAAATAGAGATATAAACCTTAAATTTACGCTTCAATCATATTCGAAGTAAAATCACATAACAAATCCAGCACCATGAGGAAATTATTACTGTCCATTATTGCTATTTCAACTTTCGCTTTTGCCAATGCACAATGCACGGAATTATTCTTTTCAGAATATGTGGAGGGAAGCAACAACAACAAAGCATTAGAAATATACAATCCAACCACGGATACAATTGTCATGGATAACGTTTATCAAATAGTTAGATTTTCTAATGGCGCGACCAATTCTGATCAGGATATCCGTTATGTTCAACCTCTCACAGGCTATGTTCCACCTTATGGAACTTATGTGGCAATATTAGACAGAAGAGATCCTGCAGGTACAGGTGTAGACACGATTTTGTACCCAGTTCTGTTATTTTATGGCAGCAATAACAATGCAGACTTTTATTCACCTGATTACAACAGCGGAACTCAGGGTGCCAGGGTGCTGCCTTTCAACGGAGATGATGCGATAACCCTGGAAAAATACAATGGTGCTACTTATGATGCAGTGGATATATTTGGCTTGGTAGGTGAACAACCCCAAACTTCTACAGGAGGCACGGGTGCAGGATGGACCAATACACCAGATTACTGGAACGGTATAGGTGCCTATTGGACAAGAGATCAAACGCTGTTGAGAAAACAAAGTGTTCAGCAAGGGGTTACCACCAATCCGGGAATCCCTTATGCTCAGCCAGGCAATTTTAATCCTACACTAGAATGGGATAGCTTACCAAGAAACTTTTTTGCCAATCTGGGTTGTCATAAATGTAATTGCGACCCCAATGTGAACAGCGTAGCCTGTATTTCCGGGCCATTAAGTGTTGCCGCTACCTCTGTAATGGCAAGCTGCAAGGACAGCTGTGATGGAACAGCCACCGCCGCTGAATCCAATGCAGCACTTCCAGTAACCTATGACTGGAGTGATGGACAAACGAGCGCGACCGCAGTAGGACTTTGTGCGGGTACGTATACTGTAACTGTGACAGATGCAAACACTGCCACAGCAACGACCACTGTAACCGTTGGACAACCTACAGCCGTAGATGGAGCTGTAGTTGCTACGCAGGAAACATCGGCAGGAGCGGATGATGGCACAGCCACTGCTACTGGATCAGGAGGCACACCAGGGTACAATTATTTATGGAATGACCCCGGCTTCCAAACAAATGCCATGGCTACCGGACTGGCACCGGGCACTTATACAGTTGCCATAACAGATTCAAACGGATGTACCGCCACTGTAAACACCATAGTAAACAACGCGAGCTGCGCCCTGTCCGGCACGATTTCAGTGGTTAATGAATCATCACTGCTTGCTGGCGATGGAAGCGCCACCATTACTCCTGTTGACGGAACACCACCTTTCGCCTATCAATGGGATGACCCCGGCACTCAAACTACTGCAACAGCCACTGGACTTGGATCAGGTACGTATACAATAACATTGATCGATTCAGCAGGTTGTGCATACATTGCACAGGCAACAGTAAGCCTGGCAGTTGGATTACACAACATACTTGGAAATGCTGGATTTGAGCTCTACCCAAACCCATTGAATGACCATACATTTTTCGTTGAATCTGAGAAATCTGTGATTGGAATTGAGGTGTACAACCTAACCGGCCAGGTAATGCATGAGGAGGAGATAAACAGCCAGAAGGGTGCAATTAAAATAGACCTCAAAGACTCCTCTTCTGGCATATATCTCGTTCGGGTTAAATTCGAGAATGATCAGGTAGAAATCCAAAAATTGATTATCAATTAGGGTTCGAGAAACGTGTCAAAGTTATTCAAATTCTCCTGCCAATACTTCTCACTAATTGGGTGAGTATTTAACTGAATATGCTGAGAAGACTTATTTATCTATTTTTTCTTTTAGTAGCTGGTATAACAGTATTTGCACAAAAGGGAACCATAACTGGGAAATTGGTAGATTATACGATAGGAGAACCGCTAATCGGTGCAACGGTGCTTATAGGAGAAGGAGTTGGTAGCATAACTGATCTTGATGGGCACTTTTCGATAACAGCTGACTACGGAGAATACACCTTAAGTATTTCTTATGTGGGTTATGAACCTATTTCACAGTCAATTAATCTGGACAGGAAGCTGCTTATATTAAAAGATTTGCAACTTAAAACCACAACATTAACAGAGGTTCAGGTAGTGGCGGATGTTGCCAGGGAAAGGGAAACACCAGTGGCGTTTTCAAATATTATGCCGCTCCAAATTGAGGAAGAATTAGCGGCCCAGGATTTGCCTATGGTCTTGAACAGTACGCCTGGGGTTTACGCAACTCAACAAGGCGGCGGAGACGGAGATGCAAGGGTAACTATTAGAGGATTTAACCAACGAAATGTTGCGGTCATGATTGATGGAATTCCGGTAAACGATATGGAGAATGGCTGGGTCTATTGGTCCAACTGGTTTGGATTGGATGCTATGACCAGGAGTATTCAAGTGCAACGAGGCTTGGGCGCATCTAAAATTTCCATTCCTTCTGTTGGAGGCACCATGAATATTCTCACGAAAGGAATAGATCAAAAGCAAAGCTTAAATATTAAACAAGAAATAGGGAGCTTCGGTTACTCGAGAACTTCATTGGGTTACAACTCAGGACGGCAAGAAAATGGATGGGGATATTCGTTGGCTGTCTCTTATAAGCAAAGAAATGGATTTGCTGATGCCACCTTTTCAAGGGGCTTTTTCTATTTTGGGAAAATTGAGAAGATGATTGGAAATCATATCCTAAGTATCACGGCGCTTGGGGCTCCGCAAAAACACGGCCAGCGATCTTACAAGCAGCCTATTGCAACCTTCAGCGCGGAAGATGCCATAAATTATATGGAGGAAGCCTACTTAGATAGTGTTGACAGAAAAGACAGAGGCCTTGACTATAACGAGAATTGGGGAAATTTAAATCGATTATCGCTAGCAGCAAATGGCGATACTATTTGGGGTGAAAATGAAAAGGTTAACGAGAAACTCAACTACTATCACAAACCTCAATTTAGTTTGAAGGACTTCTGGAATGTTAATAGCAGGTTGAGCTGGTCGAATATGGCTTATTTATCTGTCGGCAGAGGCGGAGGTACCGGTAATCAGGGAAATTTCCCTTTCAAAGAGGGTCAAAAAGATTATCAAGCTGCGTATGAAACAAATAAGTATAAAAAATACAATGCCTATTCAACTACGGAACAATTCTCTAGTAGTATTTTATATAGTGGTGTTAACAACCATATGTGGTATGGATTTTTATCTACTTTGAGCTATGCTTTTAACGACAGTTTAGCGATTTCTGGTGGTGTTGATCTCAGGTATTATAAAGGAACGCATTACAGGGAGGTATATGATTTATTGGGTGGAGATTTTTACCTGGATAATGATAACCTCAATCAATCTACGCAAATTAAAATGGAAGGTGACAAAATTTTCTACAACAATGACGGAATTGTAAAGTGGTTGGGGGGATTCATACAAGCTGAGTATAAAACTGGTAAATTAAGCACTTTCATCAATGTATCTGGCGCAACCAGCGGATACAAAAGGATTGATTATTTCAAGAGAAAAGACATTGTGATAGATGGGGAAGTGTTTGAACAAGTTGTTGGAAATGGCGATGTTTTTTTTCACAATGGCTCAACTTACCTCTCAGCGTATTATGGGGACACAATTAATCAATCCGGTGATACCACGTTTGTAATGCGGTCTAATACTAATGATCCAAATGGATTTATTGTAAATGCAACAACGTATTCCAACCAATCGGCTGAAGCTAGGTTTGCTGAGACAAAAACATTGTGGATACCAGGGTTTACTGTTAAGGGTGGATTGAACTACAATTTATCTAAGAGTATGAATGCATTTTTCAATTTGGGATATATTAGTAAAGCTCCGAGATATAACAATGTTGTTAATCGAAACAATGAGTTCTATGAAGATTTAGAAAACGAGAAGATAATTGCATTTGAACTTGGCTATAGCTATAAGAATCCAATATTCGCTACAAACCTAAACGCTTACTACACCATATGGAAAAATAAACCATTAGATTTTGCTGCGACGGTTCCATCCGCTGAAGATCCAGAAATACAGATACCAGTAAATATCAACGGTATTGATGCGGTACACATGGGAGCTGAGCTGGATTTTGTGTATAAAATATTTAAAGGATTGGACTGGGAAGGCGTAATATCATTAGGTAGCTGGAAGTGGGCTTCAGGAGCCAACGTTGATGTATATGACCAAGCAGGAAATTATGACCAGACTATCATTTTCGATGCAGAAGGCATTTTTGTTGGTGATGCAGCACAAACACAGCTGAGCTCCAGTTTAAAATACACGCTCAAGGACAAATTATTAGGAGAAAAGAACAAAGCTTACTTGAAATTTAGAGGAACTTATTTTGCCCGAAACTATTCGAATTTTGATTTCAGAACATTGGACAAATCGTCATATCCAAACTCCTTTGACGCAGATGGAAACCCCAGGCAATCTTGGCAAATGCCCAACTACTTCCTTATGGACCTTCATGCTGGATACGGCTTCAATATTATTAGGTCCAGAGTAGATCTAAGGTTTAGCTTGCTCAATGTATTGAACACCTTTTACATTTCGGATGCTCAGAACAATGACTCGTTCACACAGAGTTATAATGATTTCGACGCAAAATCTGCATCTGTATTCGTAGGCATGCCAACCAGGTATGCTCTCTCATTAAAAATTACTATCTAGATTTAATAATTAAGTTACAACATAAGTAATATGAAAAAATTAGCCTCACTACTCACCGTTTT
>DTRI01000275.1 GCA_012966015.1 Flavobacteriales bacterium
TTTCAACCAAGAGATACTCCCATCGCTTTTCAGCAGGCATACATCGCGGTTGAGGCTAGCGGGACCAGCAAGGTGGCCACTGAATCCTCTATTGGCAAAATCTTGTTGGAGGCCTTTCCATTTATCGCATTCTGGTTATTATTTCACTTCCTGATCTACAAATTCTGGATTAGCAACCTTAGAGACAAGGCTGGGAAAATCAGCGGCGCCATTTACCTCATGGAGATACAAGAGGTCCTTAATAATGCAATAGCAAAGAAAGCGGAGTTGGAAAAGGATGAGGTTGATCTGGCTTCTACTAGCATCAGCATGGAGCAGAAGTGTAAAATGTTGAGTGCTGACATTTTGGCCTTTAAAACTGCCAAACATGATGTCCTTAAGACTGCAGAAGCGCAGAAGACTAAGGTTACCCTATTTGGCCAGGGTTGGTTGGTAATCGCGGCTGATGAGTTCAAAGTGAATGGGGAGCAAAGTAAAGTCCGTCAATATGAGATCACAATCAAAAATGTAGTGGCCAAGTTGATAAGCGTAATAGATGGCAAGATGAAAAAATGCTCGGCATTCGTCTCCAAATATCAGGACAAGGCTAATGCACTATTAAAGGCACTAGGAGCCAACAGCGCTTCCCAGACACCTGCTGTCAGTAGATTGTTGCCAGTAATCTTGGTGCTCTTTTCATTGGCGACACTTTATAGCTGCGGTAAGAGTACCATATTTACAGAAAAGGGCGCTCCGAATGCCAATAATATAATGATTGCGCCTGATCTGTCAGATCGATTTCTCAATGACGACGATAGCCTTTTTATTCCTGTTGCACATGACCTAGCTGTCATTGATTTAGTGTATATGGAATGGCAATCGAGCATCATCAATACATATGATCTCGGGGTTGACGTAAGAAAGGTTGACGGGTGCTTTACAGTGGCGCCGATCCCGATGCCTCATGAATCGCGCAAAGAGGTATCCGCAATGGGTTTCACCCTGGAACTTGATGATCTGCCTGCTGAAAAGCGATGGGAGTATCTCTTGGTTGAAAAGGACTCCGTTCTTGCTCAATCTCGACTGATTTATAAGAGGGCCCTAGAACATGAGCCTGCAGGTGCGGATGTGTGGTCTTTCTTCCGAGATCTCCATTTGTATCTTAAAACTTCCAATGAGACAATATGGCACAATAAGTTAATCGTTCTTACGGATGGTTACCCATATATGAATCAAAAACTGAAAAAGCTACGACAATCTGATGGCTATAGGCGTGATTACCTTGACGAGGGAGACATGGCAATCCTTCGGGATAGCGTCCATTGGGAGCAAGTTTTCGAAGAACTTGACATGGGCTTTATCCCAATTGGCAACACCTATGTCAACCTGGATATCCTGGTTATAGGTTTAAATGAGCCTCGTGCATTGCAAGGTAGCGCTAAAGAACTCTCAATTATCCAACGCTATTGGTCTACGTTCTTTGAAGAAATGGGTGTTAAGAAATACCAGTTTATATCATTAAACAGCCCGGCAGCTAACAATATAATTCGTGAGTTTTTAGCAATTGAGTAATGCAAGGCCCGATAATTCGTGAACGTTCAACATGGAGAATTTTGATTGATGCTGCTATACAGTTTAGCCATCACATCGGTTATTTTTTCCTTTTCTCCATTTTTCCCCTTACACTATTATATTTCTCCACTCCCTTTGCCTGCCTCTATACAGGGAGCTTTGCTGTGCTAATTCTTTCAATACCAGTATTTATCTTCTGCTATGGAATTGCACTGCTGACTTCATGGGAGCTCATGTGGGGTGGCACTCCAGATTTTGGACGCATGGCCGGCTATTTACTTAAAACGTTAGGCAAATTCACGCTAACGATGCTACTATATTGGATCGCGATTAGTATCCTACCCATCCTGATGTTGATTCTCGTTTATAAAATTTTCCTTTTCATATTCGGCAGTAAGAGAACAGGAGTCTTGCCTGGCTTAATACTATTCTTATTCTTAATGTTGCTCCTGCCAATACTCCTCATGTGCATCCCAGGCCTCGCTGGAATCGGAGTTGGAATTTTTCTGCTTGTGATCTTTTTCCTAGTCTTTGTGGTATCTATCCCATTTATAATGCTGATTCTAACCCCTTCCATTATATTATTGGATAGATGTAGTACAGTACGGTCATTTATTCGCAGCATGAAATTTACATGGGGATATTGGCTTCATGCAATGCCTTTTGTCCTACTTAATCTAATCTCCATCGTTCTAATTATTATTGTAAGTATTGGACTCGCTGCGTACTTAAGCGGGATGGTGACATGGTCACAAGGATACCTGACTTTTGTCATAGCCGGGATATTAAACTCAATCTCAATTCCTTTCTTCATTAATTTACGAGTGTTTTATTATCAAGATTTAATATTGCGTCAAGAAGGATATGATTCTCTTTTAACTACCCGCCAAGCTTGTCAATGCGGAAAGCCTTGGAAAAGTTAGAGAAAGAAGTTGTTAAGACTATTGTCTATAGGAATGGTGGGGGTGACAGTCAT
>DTRI01000276.1 GCA_012966015.1 Flavobacteriales bacterium
TAGCTCGACGGAAACAGCGGTGTTTTCAGAATGTGCTGTTCGATACGGTTATGGGCTTTCTCAATGTCGTGTGATATGGCCATTAGATCGTTCTCAGTTTGAACTTTTCTTGTATTGCACGGCTCATCTTCTCCAACCCAGCCAAAAGGAAATCCGAGCGCTCTCCCACGCCAATACGAATATATCCATCCATTCCGTAGCAATCACCAGGTATGATAAATACACTTTCTTGTTCCCGTAGCCAATGAGACAGGTCAGTGGAGTTGATGTCCAGATCATAACTCATAAAGGCCATTCCGCCCGCTTGTGGTGGAATAAAAGAGAACACGTCTCCATGCTTGTCCAGCCATGTTTGAAGGTTGACAAGATTCTCGTTAAGCATCTTGCGGTTACGGTTTAATATCTTTTCACGGTTCTTTGGCCTCAGAACTATCTCGGCCACATACTGGCTGATCAAGCTAGAGCATATCGAGGTATAGTCCCTGTAGGTCCAGGCATTGTCGGTCACCTTTTCCGGACCTACCAGCCATCCTAAACGCAAGCCTGGCAGGGCGTAAGATTTAGACAACCCACCGTTGACCATCACCTTGTCGTATTTACCGTAGAAGCTCTCCAGCTCCGTGTAGTTCAGCTCAGCCCCCCTGTATATTTCATCAGAATAGATCCATGCATCATGCTCTCTGGCTATAGCTACAATGGCCTCCATCTCTTGTGATGTCAGAACATAGCCAGTCGGATTATTGGGATTGCACACTGCGATCATCTTGGTTTTTGGGTTCACAACGCGTGCAAGCTCTTCGAGGTCTGGCGCCCAATTGTTTTCTTCACGCATGTGAAAGGCTACAGGCGTACACAGCATTTCCTCGACAATTCCCCATAACTGCATATAGTTCGGAATCATGATCACCACTTCATCGCCGGCATTTAGGAGGGTGTGAGCAGCCACAAAATTGGCTTCTGCTGATCCGTTTGTTACCAGTACATTGCCAGCTCCGGCATTTTCGTAAAGACCGGCGATGCGGTCTCTTAAGCGAGGATCACCGTTGGTTTGGCCGTAACCCAAATTGAGCTGTGCCAGTTGTCTTAGTTGTTGCTCATCCAGTATCTCATCCAGCTGAAGTGGATGAAAACCACTTTCAGTGAGGTTAAATTCTACCGTATTCTCGTAGAGTGATTGAATTCTTTCCAGGTCAAATGTTCTTATGTTCATCACATATTATCTCAAGCACGCATTTGGTGCAGTTCTACTTAAGCTGAAAAAGTGATATACAACCTGATTCAGCGATTCTCTGAATCAGGGCATGCAATGATCATTGCAAGAAGTTAATCCATGCCCAATTCTCTTCCCTGATGATGACATGGATGCCTGGCTGTCGCCTGCTTCCTCTGTAACAAAGCTAAGAAAAAAACGCTGAACAAATGGAACGCGGAACACACGGATATTTACAGATTTTGTTCAGTTAATCAGCAAGCAAGTAATGTATTCGATTAGTCGCCTCCGGGATTCAGCGGTGCCTCTTCCCATGCTTTTAAGAATGCCCTGTCCCTGCTGACAAGGTGTAACTTAGAAAAGGAAGCTACTTGCTGTCCTAATTTTATCAGGCTCACATTCATTTTTTTGTCAATTACGTTGCCGCTTTTATCAAATATGGCGGAAGCGTTTGGAATGGCCACCTGTCCGGGAATGACCCATGCGTGCAGTGTTCTGCCAACTGATCTAAGTTCATTCATGGCATTCAATCCTCCCATCATTCCCCCCGATACACCCAACAGACCCACCATTTTACCCTCAAACTCTTTAAAGCCCATCAGATCCAGGGCATTTTTAAGCACGCCGCTGTAGCTTCCGTGATATTCAGGTGTTCCAAGGATAATCCCCTGTGCAGCGCCAACCAGCTTCTGTAGCTTGAGCACATCCCCTGTTGGCTCATCATCACCACCGTTGCAAAATTTCAAATCGTACTCCGAGAGATTAATCAGGTGTGTATGCGCACCCTCCTGCTCAGCTCCTCTTAAAGCCTCTGCAGTTGCCAGGGTGGTATAGCTTCCGTTTCTCAAGCTGCCTGATATTCCAACTACTGTTACCTGTTTTCTTGTATCCATAGTTTCAATTAATAATAATAATTATGGAGGCGTAGCCGCGAAATTTGGTCGCTACAGTCATAAAATTGACACCGGAACCTCCAATAATGTCCAAGTTATAAAATAGTCTGTTCAATCCTACACGCGCTGACTTTTCTTGTTACTTAACTCCGACGCTGCGTATTTCACATAAGAAGCTATGCTGCACGAAGATCCCCTTTTGCACAAGAGACTGCTGCAATTCAGCTGTGCCACAGCGTGGAGAAATACTCTGTGCGTTTCCGAATTGAGAATTGACCTGGAACCAAAGCACCATTGTCCATGTAAATAGATGAGCTCTAATATCTTTCTATCAAAGGTATGCAAATACGAAGTATTCACCTCTCGATTGCTGTGCTCCTCTGGATTGACAAAGGCCTACATTTTTTAAAATCTGCCA
>DTRI01000277.1 GCA_012966015.1 Flavobacteriales bacterium
CAACCGTTTTTTATGATAATTCTCTGGTCAAATTTTCTTAGCTTTGTCCCGTAAATAATTCAACATAATTATTTACACAATGAAACCACTCTCTTCCCGGTTTTCCAAAGAAGGCCTTACCTACGACGATGTTCTATTAATACCTTCCTATTCAGAAGTATTACCTCGCGAGGAGGACATAAATATTCGTTCGCATTTTACAAAAAAGATAACGCTCAATACACCTGTTGCGTCTGCCGCGATGGATACTGTGACTGAGTCAGACCTGGCAATTGCATTGGCACAGGAGGGCGGCATTGGTGTGCTGCATAAAAATATGACCATTGCAGAACAGTCTGCGCAAGTTAAGAAGGTAAAGAGATCTGAAAATGGAATGATCATGGATCCGATCACTCTAAATTCAGATGCGTTACTGGGAGATGCAGTGAAGCTGATGAAAGAAAATGGAATTGGAGGTATACCCATCGTGAATGACAACCACAAACTTGTAGGAATACTCACCAACAGAGACTTGAGATTCGAAAAGAATGTGAATAAGCCGGTATCAGAAGTGATGACGGGAGAGCAGTTGATTACAACTTCTGAAGTGGTTGACCTGAACAAAGCGGAAAAAATTCTGCATGAGTTCAAAATAAAGAAGCTGCCGGTAGTAGACAAGAAAAATACCTTGATTGGGCTTATCACCTTTAAGGATATAGAAAAGGTACGGGTAAGTCCCAATGCAACAAAAGATGAATTTGGTCGCTTGGTAGTTGCGGCAGCTGTTGGAGTAACCAGTGATGTTATGGATCGCACGGAAGCATTGGTTTCAGCAGGAGTGGATGCGATAATTATAGACACAGCTCACGGACACTCTAAGAGAGTTGTGGAGACGCTAAAAAAAGTAAAGAAGGCTTTTAAGGATTTACAAGTTGTAGTTGGGAACATAGCCACCGCTGAGGCGGCTATCGCACTGGCTGGAGCCGGTGCGGATGCGGTGAAAGTTGGAATAGGCCCTGGGTCCATCTGTACCACAAGAATCATTGCCGGGGTAGGCGTACCGCAGTTCACTGCTGTATGCGACATTGCCGAGGCCTTTAAAGGTACTGAGATCCCGATAATTGCTGATGGTGGCATAAGGTACACAGGAGACTTCGTCAAGGCCCTTGCCGCGGGTGCCAGTGTTGTTATGACAGGCTCTCTTTTTGCAGGTGTGGAAGAGTCTCCAGGCGAGACCATCATCTTCGAGGGAAGAAAGTTTAAGACCTATCGTGGAATGGGATCAGTAGAGGCCATGCAAGACGGATCCAAGGATCGCTATTTTCAGGATATGGAGAACGACAACAAAAAGCTCGTTCCTGAAGGTATTTCTGGAAGAATACCGTATAAAGGAACCTTGGGAGAGGTTGTTCACCAAATTAGTGGGGGCCTAAGAGCGGGCATGGGCTATTGTGGGGCGGCCGACATAAAAGCCTTGCAAAATGCGAAGTTCGTAAGGATTACCAATGCTGGGATAACGGAGAGTCATGTACACGATGTGACTATTACACGGGAAGCACCTAATTATAGCAGATAATAATTCCCCATCTAATTCAAATTCGTTTGAACACCTTCTTGTATGTTTGATCGCTAATAATTACCTTTGCGAGCCCTTATTTAATCACACCAATTTATTTACAAATGCACAACAACATCAAGAATATTTTCGGCGTCACTTTGAAGTGCGTCTGCCTGTTTTTATTTCTTCATTCCTCAATCGCTTATTCGCAAGATGATGCAGTCCTTCTTACCGTAGCTGGCGAAGACGTTTCAAAATCAGAGTTCTTAACTGTATTTCACAAAAACAGCAGAAAGGACAGGGTTATTGATCCTAAATCCCTTGAGGAATATGTTGAGCTGTACGTTAACTTCAAACTAAAAGTATCTGAGGCAAAAGAATTGGGACTGGATACCACCAAGGCGTTTATTACGGAGCTGGCCGGATATAGAAAGCAGTTGGCTTCACCCTATTTGAAAGACAAGGAAGTAAATGAGGAACTGCAAAAAGAAGCATATGATCGCAAGCTAAAAGATATTAGGGCGAGCCATATTCTGATTAAAATAAAGGCAGACCCTGAGCCTTTAGATACGTTGCTGGCTTATCGGAAGATTATGAAAATTCGGAAGCGCATTCTCAAAGGTGAAAAATTTGATAAGGTGGCCAAATTGGTTTCAGAAGATCCTTCAGCAAAGGACAATGGCGGTGACCTCGGCTATTTCTCGGTGTTTCAAATGATCTATCCTTTTGAATCAGCGGCATATGGCACTGAAGTGGGCAAATTGTCCAAACCTATAAGGACCCGTTACGGTTATCACATTATTAAAGTAACTGATAAAAGGGATGCTATTGGCTTTACTGACAGGTCAGGTGAATCAATTGCTGGATATGGAGACGTAATGGTTGTAAGATAAATTAACGGTACGCTTGGTGCAGCAATGAAAAACAGCGAACAAACGCAACAAAGACTAATTGATCGTTTAACTGGTATTCTCCAGGAACAAT
>DTRI01000278.1 GCA_012966015.1 Flavobacteriales bacterium
CGATACATCACCCAGCGAAAGCTGCATGGTAATAGTTTTGGCCAGCCTGTTTCGGATTTCTGAAAGCAGTTGAATTTTGTATGGTTTAAACTCATAAATATCATCAGATCGAAATTTGAGCTCTACCTTCCCGCTTATAAACAGGAATTCATTGGGTTTCAGAAAATGTCGCATCTTCAAATACTCTTCAGAAAACATGGCAATTCTATAGGTATCCGTGAAATCTTCTATTACCATAGTCCCAAATGGTTTACCATTCTTGGTTGTTCGATGGGCGGCTTCATTCACAATTCCTCCAATTGTAATTTCTCTGTTTTTAAACTTGTTGATGTCGGCATTGAGATCTGCCACATTCGTATTACAGAAATTTTGCATTTCAATTTTGAAGCTGTCCAAAGGATGGCCGGAAAGATACATGCCGGTTATCTCTCTTTCCTTGGTTAACATTTCCAATTGAGACCAGGGCTCACATTCCGGAATTTCAGGATTTTTAACAGTTTCCGCTTCCCCGCTAAACATCGACATTTGATCTGAGTGTTTATCGTTTTGGAACTTATTTCCAAAGCGGATTGCCTTATCCAGGAAAACAGTATCATCTTCAAAGTCTTTGTAAAAATACTGAGATCGGTAAACTCCTTCAAAAGAATCAAAGGCCCCTGACATGGCAAGACTCTCAAGACACTTTTTATTGGCCGATCTAAGATCTATTCTTTGCGTGAGGTCAAATATGTTTTCGAACAGTCCGTTCTCTTTTCTTTCCTCGACAATTGCATTTATGGCAGCTTCCCCAGCGCCTTTGATAGCGCCAAGCCCAAACCGAATTTCACCCTTGTTATTCACAACAAAGGCATAGCCACTTTCATTTACATCTGGCCCTAACACCGTAATTTCCTGGCGTTTACATTTATACCAGATTACATCAACAGGAAGCACGGCGGACATGAAATCAGCCGGGTAATTTGCTTTGAGATAGGCCGTTTGATATGCTAAAATTGAATAGGCTGCAGAGTGTGATCTATTAAAACCATAGCCAGCAAATTCAGCCATAATGCTGAACGTGGACTTGGCCACCTTTTCATCAATTCCTTTTGCGATGGCCCTTTTCACGAATTTTTCTTCTTCGGGAGGCAGTAGCTCGGCCTTCTTCTTACCCATAATCCTCCTCAAAATATCCGCTTCTCCCAGCGAGTAGTCTGCCATAATCTGAGCAGCTTGCATGATCTGCTCCTGGTACACCATTATGCCATGGGTGTTTTTCAATATTCCCTCCAGGCTTTCATGGGGATACACGATCTTCTCTTTGCCGTGCTTCCTGTTGATGTAATCTGGTATAAATCGCATAGGGCCAGGCCTGTACAGCGCATTCATGGCTATGAGATCCTCTATATTGGTAGGTTTCAAATCTCGAAGGTAAATACGCATGCCTTCTGATTCAAATTGAAAGGTACCTATAGTATCTCCTGCCTGATACAGCTCAAAGGTTTTCTTATCGTCAAGGACAATCTCGTCAATGTCTATCTTCTCATTGAGTCTCGACTCTACACTGACCAAGGTGTCCTTAATTATCGAAAGGGTTTTCAACCCGAGGAAGTCCATTTTTAATAGGCCCACATGCTCCGCAAATACCCCCTCATATTGTGTGACCAACAAGTCAGCATTCTTAGCAGTGCGCAAGGGAAGCATTTCACTGAGGTCCTCCCGCCCTATGATTACACCAGCTGCGTGAATTCCCGTATGCCGCGAACTGCCCTCCAGTGTTTCGGCAAACGATAGTGTTTTGGCAATCAGTATATCCTTTCCTTTTTTGGCGTCTGCTAATTCCTTCACCTCACTAAAGGCCTTTTTTAAAGTAATCCCAGGTGTTTCTGGTACCAACTTGGCCAATCTATCGGCTTCAGTTAATGGCAACTTCAATACCCTTGCAACATCACGAATAGATGACTTGGCAGCCATTGTACCATACGTTATTATTTGAGCTACTCTTTCACGTCCGTATTTATCGACAACCCAATCTATTACCTTCTGACGGCCGTCATCATCAAAATCAATATCGATATCGGGCATGGACACCCTCTCCGGATTTAAAAACCGCTCAAACAGCAAGTTGTAGGCAATGGGATCCAGGTTGGTAATTTCAGTGCAATAGGCAACCGCAGAACCTGCCGCCGATCCTCTGCCAGGCCCTACTGCTACGCCCAATTCCTTGGCTGCAGCTATAAAATCCTGCACTATCAAAAAGTAGCCAGCGAAGCCCATGTCTTTAATAATGCCAAGCTCCAGATCCAATCTCTCAACTACCGCCTGACTAACTTCTGGGTACCGCTTTTTGGCCCCTGCATAGGCAAGCTCCCGCAGATAGTCATCTTCTGAAGTAAAACCTTCCGGCAGATCAAAAATAGGAAGTAGAATATCCTTTTTCAGATCGGGAGTATCGATCTTATCCACGATCTCTGCCGTGTTATCAATTGCCTCGGGAAGGTCTTCGAAAAGTTTTGCCATTTCCTCCGGCGACTTCAAAT
>DTRI01000279.1 GCA_012966015.1 Flavobacteriales bacterium
CCGTTATCTACCGTAACGGTATAGGTTGTGTTAGCCGTGGGGCTTACCGTAATGCTGGTGGTGGTATCGCCGGTAGACCAGAGATAATTGTTTCCGCTGTCTATTATTGACAATTGTATGGAGTCCCCTACACAAATACTGGTATCATTTTGCTGAATATCGGCATTTAGCACCGTAATGGTTACCGTGTCCGTAGCGGTATTGCCAACGGTGTCGGTCGCTGTTACAATGTAATCAGCTGTTGCTGTAGGTAGAAAGGGCACACCATCGAGTACGGTATTGTTCCACGTAAAGACGTTGGTGGGGGCAGACACGGTTATGGAGCCAGTCATCACAGCGTGTATCTCGCAGTTGTAATAAATGGTCCCTATAGCGGTGGCCACCCAAACAATGGTACCTGAGGTGGTGCCGTTATTACTTACGGAAATGGCATTGCCGGTACCTGTACTGGGCACTGTTTTGAGCCAGAAAGGATGGTTGGGCGTATTGACATTGAAAACAATCGTGTCACCGAGGCTGACCTGTATGCCTGGGTCAGCGCCAGGGAAATCGCCGGCAAAGTCGAAATCAGATAAGTTGGGGGCGGTAACATCTACGGCATATCCCCTTGCACTGGTGGCTGAAAGCGTTACTGAGTCGCCGCTGCATACGGTTTGGTCGTCCCCGCCATACAGATCTGGCGTTGTCGTGATCTTAAAGTGCTCGATCTTACATTCCGACACCAGAGAATTACCAGTAACACTCATCTCATCATAGACCACATAAATGTCGTCGCCTACGGTTTCTGTCATAACCCGGAAAGCATAATCGCCCGAGTCCAGCGAAAAGGTCTCAATAAGATTCCAGTTGGGGTCAAAGATCTTAATATATGAGGGCCCCAACTCTTCTACATAGAAGGTATCGAGGATAATTTCCTTCGTATATCCCACCACCCAGAGCTGGTGCTTTTCGTTCCAGGAAACACCGCAAGGCCAGTAGGTATCCCTGTCTTCTTCAATGATCGTTTGGGTGGAGCCGCTTATATATTGCAAGCCGGTGTCGGCGGCAAAGGTATGAATGCCTATGATCAGGTTATTATTATAGTCGTTATTGGTGCTGAAGATCTGCAGCTTATCCTGTGTTGACTCCATCTGTCCATTGGGCACGAATACAACAGACGTTCCGGTAACAAATGAACCTGTTTCCGGGTCAACGATGTTAGAATTAACCACCTTCAGGGCTGTGTCCAACTTATAGATCTTGGCAGCCCAGCTACCGGGTATTGTGCTTGTATCAGGCACATGGTAGAACTGTGTATATATATGCGTGCCGTCGTTGCCAATGCCCATGTCGAGAAACTGGTCCGTTGCGGTATCGCCGATATACACAGGCCCCTTCAACCTGGTAGAAAACGTGGTATCATAGACCATTACAGCAGCCGAATCCTTGCCCTTGATTAAGGCAACAATAAAAAACTTGTCATCCATCAACGTTATCTGGTGGTCACCCAGGTCTTCATCAAAGGTCACAGAGTCGGCAAAAACATCGATTCCCATAGTTTGCCCCATTTTTGGATTCAGGGCACGGTCAAACTTCTTATACCATACGCTCTTACCATAGGACAACGTAGTGTCAGGCGCCAGCTGGTAGGTAGTCCATACCGTATTGTCTTTCACGAGAACATCTGCAAACAGGCCGCGTTCGAGAGATAAATTGTTAACAGAGTCAAACAAAGGCTCACTAAGAACAATGGGGCCCGCAACGCGTTCTATCGATACTGTTTGAGCATGGGTTAAACTGAATACCATTATTGCGCACAGCGCAATGCTAATGAGTTTGCCTGTCTGTCTCATATTGTGTAAATTAATATTAGCACATACCAATCTTCAGATTACAGTCAACATACCTCTTGAATATGTAATGTCCTGTGGTGGAAAAGATAGCAAATTATTTCGTTTGTTCATAGCCCCTATCCAGAAAAGGATAGGGTTTTCTTATGCGGGTAATCTAATACTGTAAGTATGAAATCAACGATGATCTTATTTGCGTTTGCCTTGATGTGCTGGGGCTGTGGTGATGGTACATCAATAACTGATGAACAGGTAAACACCAATCCAGAAAACCGCTATGCTGAGAAGGATGTTACTGCTGAGCATGGCATTATGATTTTCAAAAGAGATATGAAGCCAATAAATGGTATTGTGTTTTCTGAGTTCGGAGATAAGGGGAAGTGTGTAAATGGGCAAAGAGATTGATTGTGGAGGCATTGGTATGAAGACGGGGAATTATATGACGAAGTAAATTACCAAGACGGCAAACGACTATGAAAAAACGCCTGCTCCTAAGATACCTGGAGTTGTTTTTCACAATAATACTTACCCACCCCAACCGCTGGAGCTATGAGTGGGATAAGATCAATAAGAAGTACCAGGATAAAGAGAGTGGCTACACCAGTCTGGTGAAAGAGTAATTAACGATATTTGAACCAACCAATCCTAAACACCATGAAACAACTACTGCTAATACTATCTATTACCCTTCTAACCATTGGTAGTGGTATGTCCCAGAATAGGTACTCTCGAGATGAAGTGACTGAGATTGATTGGATTACGTACCTAAAATCAGATATGACACCTGTTAATGGAATTGCGGAAGAGGAATATGACAACGATGGAAGGGCGGAATTTTATTACAAAGACGGGAAAGTTGGTTTATTTAAAGTGTGGTATGAAAACGGTCAATTAAAGCGGGAAGGCAATTTGAAGGACCGAGAACCAGATGGATTATGGAGAAGTTGGAATGAAACCGGACAATTAGTCGAGGAAGGAAATTTCAAGGACGGGGAATACGATGGATTGTGGAGACATTGGTATGAAAACGGCCAATTTCTGAAAGAAGTAAACTACAAAGACGGAAAGAGAAATGGATTAGTGAAAAGGTGGTATGAAGATGGAAGGATAATGTATGAGACAGAATTTATTAATGGAACTGGGGTTGATAAATCTTATTATGAAAATGGTCAATTAGCGCATGAAGTGAATTACAAGGACGGGAAACCGGATGGGTTACAGAGGGAGTGGTATGAAAACGGCCAATTAGAACAGGAAGAAAATTACAAACAGGGAAAAGAAGATGGATTACACAGAAGATGGTATGACAATGGTCAGTTAGAATTTGAAGGAAGATTCAAAGCCGGCGACATCATCTATGTTAAAGACTGGGATAAAAACGGCAATCTAATCAAAGACGAAACCTACTAATACCCAGACATTATCCAAAGTTCACACAAATATATTTAATTCGAATATTTCAAATGTGATATGCTGATGGCATAGTATCAGGATCAATAAAGAATCACATGCGATTCCATCTTGCTATTTTGCCCCTCACATCAAAATGAAGTGTCCTGCTGTTAGGATAACAACCCAGGCCACCTTTATTGCCAATGATCTTTTTATCCAGTATGTCATAAATTATTTTATGGTCTTTACTCTTTTCGTATTTACCATTTTTGTCTAAATCCGTAACTTCAATGTCTATTGCTTCGCCAAGGATGTGTTTGCTATGGGGTTTACCCCCTGCCTGTTCATTGTACCCAGGATATCTGTGGCCACAGATAACCTCAAATCCATTTGGATCATAACCTTGCTTTGCCAATTCTATTTGGAGCGCAAGTAGCTTATGTACCACCCTTTTATCCATCAACCAAAATAAGGTATCGTTCTTTAAGATGCTGTTTTTGAAAAACACATCTTTTACGGGCAATAAATGCCTAACCCTTACATTGCCGGCAACCGGTTTTATCAGGTCAGCTCTGGTTATCACGTAATAATCTTTTTTAGCTAGCCGATGCTTGTATTTCTTGTGTGATGATTTGGATATTTGTAAATAATAGGGCGGTAATTCCCCAAAGCTCCTTTTTTCAAAAGTATTAAATATGGAATCTATCTCAGCATGGGTGTTTATTGTTGGGTAATCAATTACACTTTCTACAATAAAAAAAGAAAATTTAGCTGCTTTTTCAACTATTTTAGAAGTATAAACAGGCTTGTATAAAAAATAAAATAAAACACATATTAAAAGAACCGAAATCGATAGTATAATCGTTTTTTTCATATCACCAATAGGTGTTTTTGTTTGGTGAAATTACATTATTCTCTATATACATTAAGTGTAGTATAGGTCCACCAATGATAGTTATGTGACCATTTATAATCGGTGCCATTTATACAGCTTATACCAATGAATTCGGAATTAGTGGAAAGAAGGAGCTCGTTGTGTCGGGGAGATAATTTCCATAATTCCAATATCCGATCGGCTATCTGTATAATGTCTTTTCCCTTGGAGTCGGTAACAGCACAATTTTCACCCACATAGGTCCAGTCTATGCCATAATGGGTAAATCGCTGTCCGGCAAATCTTTTAGCGGCTGAGCCGCCATCATGGCCCATGTAACCATTGGCTGCCTGGTATTCTGAATGGCTTTTTGCCACCTTCCATACCCTGTTGTCCCATTTCCAGCACTTTAGCCCATTTCGTTCCCTGTATTTACATACCTTATAGAACAGCAAAATATCCAGGTCACTTGATCCGTTTTTTGTGCCTGGTATTTCAGCAGCTCTCGTGGAAAGGGTTTCTCCATCAGGACTGGAAATTATCATGCTTGCTGCCTCTGGTGTTAAACCAGTAGGTATTTTTATTTCTGTATGTATAACATGGGCCGTTATGCATACCCATGCTATGGTTGCGGTCAATAGTGTAGTTTTCATTTTTTTTCAGTTTTAATTAACAATGTGATTTCTATCCTTCATTTTTCTCAGTTCACTTCTGCAATATAATCGGGCAGCCGTACGGATTTGCAGATCCTTTCATACCGCCTGTCCTCCGCATAGTTGCGTCTTCGCAGGTACCTGTGGTATTCAGTATCCACTGCGGACATGGCCTGCCATAATTTATAATCCTTAATGCTGTCGGTCCAGTATTTATAAATAGCATATCCGCTTGCTGACCTGCCAGTGGCGGTTGTCTCTCTTACGCGGGGATATTTCATGCCCAGCAGGTTGTTGTACTGCCTTACATTGCGTGAGGTCAGGTGCGCGGACTCCACCATTACCTGCTGCCATACCCGGTGGGCTGAATCTATGCTAAAATACCTGATGGCCTTATACACGTTCTCTTTGGTAAGTGGCAGGCCCATTACAGAGGCAAGGGGCTTTTCGCTTATTGGCGGTTTTAAAGGCCCATTTTTTCCTTTGGCTATCTTTAAGGGGGGGCAGGGGCCCAGGTCATAGGCAATGGAAAGGTCCATCCTGCTGGCCGTATCCTGCCGCGCTTTCTTAAAAGCCAGCTTCCACCTGCTCTTGTAAATTTTATGATCCCTGATAAAGTATTTTTCCCTGCTCCTGATGAAATAATTGAAACTGTTCCTGCGTGTTTCGGTGGTGAGGGACAGCCGTTTTCTTTTGACCTGGTAATGCCCGGTGTCTACTGATATTGTCTTTCGGGCGTGCCTGGAAAAGATATAGGTAGAACAGACCGTATCCAGCTGCAGCAGGTAGCTGACCGTCCTTTTCTCATCCAGGTAAAACACGCTGTTATCAGTATGGCATTGAGACACTGCGGCGTTGGGTATCCAAAGCAATAGCAGGATGCCGAAGGCGAACATCCCTGGGTTGTTCCGTATATGTTCATTCCTTACCATGGTTCAGTTGGGTTTAGGTTAATGGTTGTAAAAGGTGATATATATAAAACAATGCGGAAATGCGGTTTATTATATTCCGCGCAAATGGTTTTGAAGAAGTGTTTCTCCCAGCACCGCAAAGCATAGGGAACAAAAGCCGGGTCTTTTATGTAGCTAAATTCCTTTTTCCTATATTGGACATAACAAACATCGTTGAATGGAAATTGCGATAATTATCCTATCAGCCCTATTGATCATTGTTGGGATAATAGGTTCCATTGTGCCAGTATTGCCTGGCCCATTCCAATTAGCCATGCAGGATATTTGCAAAACCACAAATTCTATCGTTGGGTTTTTCTGGTCCGTATCGCGTAAATTATCCTTGGTTCATCTATAGATCAACTGGTGCAAAGCTTATAAATAGCTTGTGTATTCAACAATGGGATGCATGGAGGGGCAGGTACTGTTGGAACAAAGCATGAACCAGTAAATTTTATTGTTGGTGAAGCCGCTAAAATTCAAGGGCAGGGGAATGGTTACTAAATCTATTTATCTAAATTAAGAATTGGGATCATCCTCTGTATTTTATCCAAAATGTATCTTTTTTCTATATCAAATTCTTCTTCAGTTAATATCCCGTCATTCTTCAGTTCATAAAACCCGTGCAGATCCTCAATGAAATTTTCCTTATGTACCCATTCCTCATCATTCAGAATTCTCTCTTTTATGTCTCCATATCGGGCTGGAGGGATGACCATGCCATCTTTTAATATGCTCAGACACCGTATTTGATCAGCCCTTTTCATTTGTCATTCTGATAAATTATTCACGATAGGCAACGTCTAAACCCCTCTTGCTTAATTTGGCCACCAACCAATCTACATTTAAATCATAAGGTGCTCCCAATTGCGTGCTGGGATCAGGAGGGCCATGCCCTTCAACTCCCTCCAGATTACAAAAAACGCCTGTTATGAAATCAACTTTATTTTTCATTCCGCTGTTTTCAAATGCTGATATCAGTTCATCGAGATATGGTCCCATTGCTATGCTGCAGTAAATGGAATCGTTGAGCAATCCACCATGTTCTTGTACGATGGACTCAATACCGCCCTCAACATTGCGGGCTATGGATTCCATTTTCGCAACTACGAAATAATGATAAACCTCTAAATATTTCTCTTTTGTAGATGAAACGAATACCAGGTATTTTAAAACATCTTTAGCAGGTATCACCTTGTTCAAATAAATACATTGCGCATTTGCCTTGACCATGTATTGAATACTGGCAGCAATTTTGAAGGGGTCATCACACTCCATGTTTACCGTGCTCGGTTTTTGGCCTTTGTTCTCTATGAACCAAAACAGCTCTTTATTCACCAGGTACCCCAGCGGGGAGCAACCATCATCATCAAGCGCGTCCATGAACCCGGGATTTGTTATTAGCAGCTCCCTTATTTGGTTGGCATCACCCAAAATGCAAGCGAAATGCAGCTCGTTCCCGTTAGGGATAATTACCGATAATTTATTTAAGTCTATCATACTGGCTTATGCAGAACATAAAGATGCTGAATAATTAGACTAAATCCAACAGCAGACTCCCACTAGCTGGCCACGATGTTTGCCTGTCTCCAATTAAGCTCCCTATGGCTTCTCATTTGCGCTTTCATCATCGGACCCTATCTCCTCACCTGTGTAATCTAAAAGCATATATATAAAGAAGTACATCATTGAAAAAAACAATATTACCATGGATTTCCATGCATATTGATTATTGCTGTTGGAAAATGAGAGTATGTAGCCAGCCGCAATCAGCTCCAGGAGTGCCAGTGCACCCATCAGGGGTTTGCAGTTAATGAATTTCCGCAATAGTTTTAGATGTAACGTATGAAACCTAATAAGTAAGTTCCTGATTCTGTTCCCGACGGCTGAAGATTTCATAGGTTGTTGATTTTGAATATGAAACGCATTCAAGGCTTTTCAATGGCGTTCTCCTTATGTAACGTCACATTCCTGCCAGATATTATCCGGTCTTTTTATGCTTTGCTGTCACGATGCAGCATCTGAACACCCTTATAACCCCTTTGATTGGCAGCGCACCCACTAAAAGCGGGTTACAGTATGGTTGCCGGGATTCATCAGTTTGCTGCTGGCTATTTTTCGGTTTGCGAAAGATTTTAGCGAGGAGTAGAAATATAAGGTTGGTGAGAGTTTGAAGAATTACAAGGTTTTCAGGTGAATAAAGAGAAAATCAACGAAACGCTAGCAAAAGCTAAATGCAGTGTCCTTCGGGTGCGTTTAGCCGAACTGCTGTGTGTCTCCTGAACTATCTAATTTCTATTGTCTCTTATCTGCGATTTGAGTTTAAACAACTGGTCTATCCGATTTTTTGGTGTCTTAAAATATAGGCCGCCAGGCATTCCTACAGTAACTCTTAATCCTTCCTTTTCATTAATAATTTCACCTGCGGTGCTCAATACAATGAGGTCCTGTTCTTTCATGTCATAGTCGTAGCGATAAACATAGTACAATATTTTTCCGAACGCGGGAATACTTCCTTCGTTTTTTGTAAAATGCCTGACTATGTCAAATTTAACCTGCGTCAATTGCTGATCAACCGGAAATTTCATAAAATCTTTGTAATAATAGACGAATCTCATATTATGAGTCATAATACCTGCAAAAATAGGTGACGGTATATACCGTTTATTAATTGCATAGAAGTATGGCTTGAAATTTTCTCTTTCGGCAGCAATTCGTTTTTGTTCGTTTTCTTCAAAAATTCGTTGATTCTCTGATTCAGTCTCTATCATGGAGTCTAAAAGTTCTTCTTGTGTTATTTCCAGGACCTGTGATATGGTTGGGACGTGTTTTGGTTCAATGGGCCCTCCTTTCATGATTGCATCAAGTCTCCTGAGGCCCTTGTTTATATTTTTGTAACCTAAAGCTTCAGCAACAAACTTGCTTTTCCTGATGTTGAGAATTTTCAACCTCGTAAGTATTAATTCATGGCTTGACATCCTCATGTTACTATTTATTTATCAGATTGAACCAGATTAATAATGAGTAGTAAGATCGAAGGATATACTGCCCTGGCCCAACAGTGTCCACATTACCTGTTGTTGCGATAGGTGCTGTCAGCAGATCTGAAGCTGCAAAGAAGATGTCAGTGAATCCAAATGCGCATTGGCTGCATTTTGAACCTCCTCCATACGCTCCCTTGTGTGGAAATTGTTTTTTGCCATAGTGAGACGGTACATAGACTTCCATAATTATGCTGTCAGGACTTTAACTTCATAAGTCACGGTATTATTTGATATTAACTTTTTACAATTGTTATACGTCAAAATCAAAATCCTCCCAACCCCCAAACCTAACCCTCTCCAGTAAAGGATGGGGTTCTTATAGCCCTGTATGCAAGACAACTCAGAAAACAGGTATTCATCAGTTTGCTGGAGTAGCCTGCTCAAATTTTCACAGGGAAATGGTTGATGATAGATCTGTGGGGTGGGGTGGGTAGCAACCCCTTATCTCACGATGCTTTTATATTGT
>DTRI01000280.1 GCA_012966015.1 Flavobacteriales bacterium
GCATCAGCGATCTTGTTTGTCAATGTATCACTAATCGTTGCATGGCTGGTCCCATATACTACACCGATAATTGCGGGGGGGTTTATTCTTACTTACCTATATTCTCTTGTGAAGATTATTTCCCCCAATAAGATTAGCTCAGATAAAGTTTAACAAGGCTGGGGGTCTATCTTGAACTGCCTGACATATTAATAAATGAGAAAGTCAGACAGTTTCTAATTGAACAAGTGACTTCAGATCAAATAACCGCTTCGGGTTCACAACGGCAAAGGCCCGGTGAGGTAAAATATTTATTTAGAGCGAGGCAAGAGCTTGCTCTAAAGCCGAAGTGACGAGAAATGACAATGTTTCTATCCTATGGTGGATGACTCGATCCAATCCCGCTGGCGAGTGGGACACAATTCCAATTTCTTTTGGCTAAAAAAGGTAAATTGACAGGCTGTGGCTGCTA
Organism: Flavobacteriales bacterium; assembly: GCA_012966015.1. GTDB lineage: Bacteria > Bacteroidota > Bacteroidia > NORP154 > NORP154 > NORP154. Next base: position 452 of record DTRI01000280.1, read on the forward strand.
TATGGTAGCAAAATCATTTCTTAACTATACCAAACTGCCATTTGGTTTGTTTGTACTCACCTGAAGGAATACTGCCATATTTAAACCACAAATGAGCCTTACTCTGCCAAGGCAGCAATAGGAGGAGCCGAACATATAACTTTTCCGCCAATCATTCGTAAATTTCCAATGTGAATTGGAAGATCAAATACGCATACTTATACGTATACTTACACGTACTAGGCGCGCTACTCAGCGCCAATGTATTGCTCGCCCAGGCTCCCCAGCCTGTCTTGCATCACTACACGGTTGATGAGGGCTTACCCAGCTCCGAGGTTTATTATGCACTGCAGGATTCCAGGGGCTATATGTGGTTTGCCACCGATAGGGGCGTTAGCCGGTTTAACGGATATGAATTTGAAAATTTCTCTACGAAAGACGGCCTAAGCGACAACACCGTTTTTTTAATTTTCGAGGATTTTAAAACCAGAATCTGGTATTGTACCTATTCCGGACGGTTGAGCTATTTTGAAAACGACAGTATTCATACCTATAAATACAATGACAAGATTGCGGCTTCCATTCAAAAAAACCAAATTATTTTATCCTTCCATGTAGATAAGCTTGAAACAGTACATCTCGGCCTGCAAGCAAATGGTTGGTTGCAAGTGGATAGTGCCGGTGTCGTGAGTTCTGTGTTGCCGCGGAGCAAGGGTAAAACCAAATGTGGAAATGTAGTAACGATGATTGAGGATGCACCATTTTGCTTTAGTTATACAAGAACTATGGAAATGGAATCTCCCAACTACTTATTTGAAATATGGGAAGATGATATAGATGAAGTGTATTCCTCATTGAGAGTAGATTATAGAAGTCACAATCATCTTTCTGCAATTAAAAGAAATAACGAAGACTATGTAATGGCATTGGGAAATTTAATCGCGACAAGAAGTAAAACCAGCATTTTTAGCATATCATCGATCGACAAAGGAGTCATTAGTTTATTTGAAGACAGTAAAGAGTCACTATACATGGGTTATGATAAGGGGGGCGTTTCTTGCAAGCAGCAAAACGGAAGAACTTATACACTATTGGGCGACAAATCAGTATCAGCAATGTGCGAAGATACGGAGGGAGGGCTTTGGTTTACCACCCTGGATAACGGAGTCTATTACATGGCCTCCAGGGCATTTTCAAGTTTGGCGAGCAGGCTGGAGGTAAGGGGTGTTCGCGCCACAAAAATTACTGGGAATGGAAGAGATGAGGTTTATGTGGGCTACGACCATGGCCTGATTGCGGTAATTGACACTTTATTTCACGTGGAATTGTACTCTTCAAATGCAGTTAACCCTGATACGGCTTCTTCGATAACCAGTTTATTTTTTGATGAGCAAGATAACCGGTTATGGGTAGGATGCGGACCGGGAAGTTTTGTATTACAAGAGGGAGAAATACCATTTTCCATATCCAAATTCTCGGGCTATGCATTTAGCAGGAAATTGGATGAAAATCTGGTTGGGGGGGGGTATAGTGGCTTGTTTGAAATCAGTAAAGGGAAGGTAATACGGGGTAAATATGATGCGACTATCGGTTACAGGGTGTATTGCTTACTAAATCTACCCACAGGAGAATTGCTGTTGGGAGCTGATGACGGAGTGTGGAAATGGACCAACAATAAACGGGAGCCATATGGAAGTCATATCCCGGAATTAAAATCAAGGATTGCAGATATGGCCCTTGCTGCAAATAATACGCTTTGGATAGCCACTCGCGGAGAAGGCCTTATAATGTATAATACTGCTAACGATTCAGCTACAGTTATTAATACTGAAAACGGCCTGAACAGTGACTTGCTAAATGCCGTTTACCTGGAGGATGAGGTGCTGTGGGTAGTATCTAGCCATGGTCTTAACAGAATAGTGCTCTCTGATGACAATGAGCCCAAAGTTCAGGGATATTCAGTGATAGATGGACTTCCGAGTAACGAACTGTATGACGTGCATGTTCAAAACAACGCGGTTTGGCTCGCGACAAACAAGGGAGTGGCTCGATTTATACCCGAGCAAATGGATACCATTCAACCCTCTTTGCCCCTCGGTATTGTCAAATTTGAAGCCAACAACAAAGCCATGGCCCACACCAGCTATGTGGAGCTACCCTACGATGTAAGGAATCTAAAGATAGAATTTCAGGGGCTTGGGTATAAAGAAGCGGGAAATTTAAAGTATCGTTATAAAGTGCACGGAAATGACACAGCCTGGAACTACACGGGAAACCGGTCGGTAGAATTCCCATCACTTACAGTGGGCGACTATGAGTTTGTTGTTCAAGTTCAAAATAGCCGGGGTGCCTGGAGTAAATCTACGGCTTACCTGCGCTTTTCCGTATTGCCCCCATTTTGGAAAACCTGGTGGTTTATTATACTGTCGGTTTTCGGATCTTGTGGCGTTATATATAGCTTCTTTAAGGTAAGGGTGTTAACCTACAACAGAGACGTAGTTCGGGAAATATTACTGGCCATCTACAATAGGTTTGACACAAGAAGATTTCTTGTCGTACACGTAGACTACAAAATGTATAAAATTGATGTGAACCACATCTTATGGATCAAGGCCGAGAGAAACTACGTCGAAATAGTAACCACAAAGAGAAACTACGTAGTTAGGTCAACACTTACTGACTTCCAGGAACAAATCCCGGATAAGTTCAACTTTGTAAAAGTGCACCGCTCCTATATAGTGCACCGAAAGAAAATTGAAGGTATTGATGGTACTGATTTGATCGTAAACCTCATACGAATTCCGGTGGGTAAATCCTTTTCTCACCTGCTGCCCGTATTGGCCGCAGAGCTAAAGCTGGCTATATAACCCCCTTTTTTTTAAGCGTACTTTTCCGTTCGTCCCAGCGCACGGTTACGTTCGTCCCAAATACGTGTAATTATTTGCAACAAGCGGCACCCCGCTCCTATATTTGGACCAGCGAAAATTAAACCAATGCATTGCAAAATTGCTTGTTGAAATGAAAAACGCATCACATGAAGCTTTCTGTGATATCAGCTAGTAATAAAAATACCGAAAAAAAATAAGTACAGCTTACTTGCTTGCTTTTCAAATAAAATAACGATTAAAAACAATACTGACTAAAATACCCCTCATGATGAAAAACACAATGGCCATGACACTATTTGGAAAACTACACAACCTGGTCACCCGGGACCTAAAAAGACTGCGTTTGCCGGGCACCGCGCTCTTCGCGCTTTCAGCAGCTTCTTTATTCGCCCAAAACCCCGGAGTTATCATTACCGAGGATGGCGCTGACCCCCATCCCACGTCAATATTGGACGTGAAGTCAAGTACCCAGGGCCTGCTCATTCCCAGAATGACCACTCTTGAAAAACACGCAATTGTCAATCCAGCCAATAGCCTAATGGTTTACGACCTTGACTTAAAGGCTTTTTCGTATTACCGTACCGATAATTCTCAATGGCAATCAATTGGAGGTGGATCTGGAGCAGATAACGCGTGCATGTGCCGTCCTAAAAAAGTTTACGGTTTTTGACTTAATCCTCAACCCTTCGGGCTGATAGGGTAAGATAAACCTACTCAGGGCGCAGCCCTGACCAAGCGGCCTTCTGCTAATTGGCGGCCGTAAATTGTTGTAGAGAAGCGTTCCTCGCAGAGGAAAAGGATTCGCAGTCGCAAAGCGGCCTTGAATCATTTAGCTGAACGAAAACAATTTATAGCCAATTTGCAGGCAGCCTTGATTTTTTGGTTCTTTTGTATCAAGACAAAAGAACAAGAAGTAATTACAGCTCTATTTAAACCACCCCGCTAACGCGAACAGGACCACCCGGCCAAAGCCGTTCGGACGGCTTGTGTCTTCTTCATTAGCATTATCTGAAACTAAGGCAACCAATCCTCATTTTCCGCGTCTAAAAGCGGATTGGCACCATTTAACCAATCGCTGTTGGGTATCTGACCTGTAAATATTCTATACATTAAAGTGTCCGTTCGTCTACCGTATAGCGCGCTAGATGAATAACAATAAATAAGTTATAAATAGCATACATTTGTACCGCTCAAAATCTTAACAAAAAACTTTATTCAAATGAAGAACCCGGGATTGTCAAAGCTACTTTTTACCTCAGTAATTATTAGCGCAATTACAATTAGTAATGTTTTTGCACAAATCAGTTTTACAGCAACCTCAACATCAGGCTGCGCACCCTTAACGGTAGACTTTAACAATTCCAGCACCGTTGGATCGAGCTATTACATATCGTTTGATGATGGAAACGCTGGAGATTTTTGGGTAGGCACTGATACGGGCTATGTATACAATAATACTGGGCTCTACTACGCCACCTTATATGCTTATGATAGCCTGGGAGGATATATTGGCAGTAATTATATAGCAATTAGCGTTAATGCGGCACAAACAGACTTTTCCCAATCCACAACATCGGCATGTCCCGGAGATAATGTGGGATTCAGTGCCTACTACGAGCAAGGATCGACCTATTCCTGGGATTTTGGAGATGGAAACAACGCCACCGGGGCATGGGTCAGTAATACTTACATATCATATGGAACTTTCGCCGTATCTCTTATTACCAACGGACAGTGCGGAATAGACACAATTATACAAATGGTAACAGTCGACAGTACAGGATTTCCAAGCGCTGACTTTGGTTTTTACCCGAACAAGATATGTCCATTACAACCAGTTCAATTTTATTCGTACAATGGTGGCGCTGCTTCCTATTACTGGGATTTTGGAGATCTCAGTAGCTCCACTATGGAATATCCTAACCATGCATATACCAGCACAGGATTCTATACAGTAACTTTTGCAGTAACAAATGGCTGCGGAAATTCGGATACGGCCACTGTTCAGATTGAAGTGATAGACAATGCAAGTTTTCCTTCAATGCAGCTGGACGTATATTTTTCGCCTGCGTGTCCCAATGAAAGTATATTTTTCTATGCACCGGGAGGGTATCTATCCTATGTGTGGGACGCTGGTGATGGATCACCGGCTGATTCCACGCCCAACAGCAACATAGGTTTTGTTTATTCGGATACAGGCACCTATTACCTAACCTGCAAAATTTATGACTACTGTGGTAACGATACAACGCTTGTAGATACTGTTGTAATTGGAGACAATGTTGGGTTTATCGCCGGTAATGTAGGACCTATCAACGTTAAATCTCCGATTTGCCCTGGCGAATTACAGTATATCAGTGCACCTTATGATTATATGGCCTATGTGTTCGATTATGGCGATGGCACTCCGCAAGACTCATCCGGACAAAGTCAATTTGGTCACACATATAACACCATAGGAACTTACTATGTTTCGGTAACGGTGTATAATTACTGTGGATTTGATACAACCCTGTTTGATTCGGTGGTCGTAACAAATAATGCTGGATTTCAAAATGGTATAAGCATTGGCGTCAATCCTTTGCATTGCCCGGGTGAAGAAGTGGACATGTACACTTATGGAGGGCATGCAGCCTATGTTTGGACCTTCGGAGATGGATCTCCGCAAGATTCAAATGACTATGGAGGCTCTGGGCATATTTACGCAGATACGGGCACCTATGGAATATCTGTAACGATCACCAATTACTGTGGTATTGACACCACAATTTATGATACGGTAATCATTGATGATAACGTACCTTTTCCCAATAATATGGACTTATATGGTTATCCAAACCCTGTTTGTCCGAATGACGATGTGAGCTTAAATACTAATTATGGATATCTTAACTACTCCTGGGATTTTGGCAATGGATATACAGTTCAATCTGGGAATGATTATGCCAGGAGCAGCTATGACTCCGTTGGGACGTATCAGGCCTATGTAACCATCACGAATGGCTGTGGTTTAGATACAACGCTAACAACGGGAATTCTGGTTGATACCAATGTTCCATTTCCCATTCAGATTGGATTGTATGCCTCCAGTCCGGTTTCCTGTCCTGGAGACATCATTACTTTTTCGGTAGGTGATAACTTTGCACTGTTCTTTTGGGATTTCGGTGGCGATGACACCCTAACAACTACAAATTCAGAAATGTCATTCACTTATGATTCAGCAGGAACTTATACAATGTCCGTTACTGTTTTCAATGGTTGTGGAAATCAGACTACCTTAAATAAGACCGTATTAATAGATAGCCTGAACACAGTTGTTGAAGCTGACATCTTCACCTTAAACAATACGGTTTGCCCTGGTGATGCTATATCAATTGGCCCGAATGGTGAAAATGGCACCAGCTATACGTATTACTGGGATTTTGGCGATGGAAATGTGGATACCACATATGGCTTTGGAACGTTGCATTCCTATGCTGACACGGGAACCTACATTGTAAATGTAATCGCCGTAAATGGCTGCGGTTTTTCTGCTACTTCAGCATTGACTATCTATGTTTTGGACAATGCTATGCCTAGTCTTGGGAACAATAACGATTTCTACGGAGTAGCAGGGGGGGATGGCCCGGCAGGATGCGCGGGAGACGCGGTTATATTCTATTTTGCCGGACTTTATGATAATGTATGGGATTTCGGAGATGGTAGCTCTGCTACCGCAACAAATACGATTACCGTGGGTTTTGGCGAGTTTTCGATTATTACACACGCCTATCAGGATACGGGGTCTTATTGGGCCACATTAACCATCACGAATGGCTGTGGCAACTCATTTACCGATTCTTTGCAAGTCGTAATTGGAGGTGGCCTGGCAGTTGATGGCCAAATATTTGCTGAGCCTCCAACTACCGGCTCATACACTACCTGTGAAGGAATTACATTCCTCGCCATGGGTGGGAATTCTTATGATATCGATTATGGAGATGGAACAACGCTGACCACGGCGAGCTCTACAACGACGCATTTTTTCTCAGTGCCAGGTACGTATACTGTCTCCGTAACAATTACTAATTCTTGCGGAAATTCAGCTACAGAGTCAGTCAGCGTTACGGTTATAGATGGCGGGGGAGCAACAGTAAATTCTGCTGTTACGGGAAGTATTACCTGTGCCGGTGGTAGTGATGGCAGTGTAGGCTCTGCAGCCAGTGGAGGATCCCTGCCTTACACTTATAGCTGGAATGACCCTTCGAGCCAGTCTACTCAAATTGCGACTGGATTGAGTGCTGGAATCTATACCGTTACGATTACAGATGCTAACGGCTGTTCCGGTACATCTAACGTTGGATTAGCAGATGCCCCAACCATTGCCGGAACGGGCTCAACTGTTCCTGCTGGATGCGGAAGTTCTGATGGTAGCATTACTGTAACTGGCCTGACCGGTGGAACGGGCCCGTACACATTTTTATGGGAGAATGGTGACAATACCAATACGGCAGACAGCTTGGCCTCTGGTACGCATTCAGTAACCATTACAGATGCAAACAGCTGTGTGGCGGTGGAGGCAATTACACTAAGCGACAGTGGAGGCGTTAACATTTCGGCAGTTACGGTCACCAATACATCTTGTAATGGAGGTTCGGACGGTGCGATTGATATTACCTCTACCGGTGGAACAGCTCCCTACTCTTATCTATGGTCTAATGGTGACACTATCGAGGACATCTCAGGCATTATGGCCGGCACATATACAGTTACGGTAACAGATGCCAGTGGTTGTAAAACTATTCAATCAGGACCGGTTGGAGAGCCGGATGCTATAGCGATAAGCAGTGCTATCGTCGATGCCAACTGTGGAGTAGCCGATGGAAGTATTGTAATAACAGTCTCAGGAGGTACACCAGCCTATTCCTATAACTGGTCAACGGGTAATACCACATCTGCCAATTTGAGTTTGGTTGCAGGGGCCTACACGGTAACTGTTACAGACGACAACGGTTGTACAGGCAATTTCACAATCACGGTGAGCAATGCAAACGCACCGGTTATTACTGCGGTTGTTACCGATATAAGCTGTAATGGCGCCGGAGATGGAATGATTGATCTGACAGTTACCGGAGGAACAACTCCTTACAACTACTTGTGGTTACATGACGGTAGCTTCACACAGGATGTAAGTGGGTTGAGCGCGGGTAACATTACAGTGATTTTGAACGACGGTGGAGGGTGCCAAACTGCGCAGACTTACACCATAGTGGACCCAGAAGTTATTACTGCTTCCTCAACCACTACTGGTAACCATTGCGGCTATAGTGATGGCACTGCCATGGCAACAGCTGCCGGTGGAACAGGTGCCTATACCTACTCGTGGAGTAGCGGCGGATCGAGCTCAACAGAAACTGGCATGAGTGCCGGAGGAGAGACGGTTACCGTAACGGATGCAAATAGTTGTTCTGTTGTCGATTCCGTGACAATTGTTACTGTTGTAGACGAGCAGCCAATTTGCATTATAACTGTTGATTCTTCATCTACAAGGAACGTAATAGTATGGGAGAAACCGAGCCCGCCCTTAGGTATAGAAAGTTTCAATATTTATCGCGAGATCCTGAGCGTTTATACACTTGTTGGCAATGTTCCCTATCTATCACTGAGTGAATTTACGGACACAACAAATAGTGTCAATCCCAACACTACGTCGTACAGGTATAAAGTATCGGCTGTAGATTCATGTACGAATGAAGGAGCGCAAAGTGAATACCATGAAACAATTCACATGACTGTAAATCTGGGCATACCCCCAGCAATAAATTTGATTTGGGATAACTATGAAGGTTTCACGTTTACAAACTACCACATCCTTAGAGACTCTATGGGATTGGGTAACT
>DTRI01000281.1 GCA_012966015.1 Flavobacteriales bacterium
AATAATTTCGATTTCACTTTGATTAAATCGAAAGCCTTTACAGTGCAACACTATGAGTTCTATAGTCTCAAGATAGTTCTGTAAATCAATGTTATCTCTCAATAAAATTACTTCCATTCCTTTTTCCAGCCCACTTAGTCCTTTAGAACAAAGCAAAAATAGTACTGCTTGACTGGGAACATTTATGTTCACTACCTTTCTAAGATGCTGCAAAGTTCTCCTTTGAGTTGGATTAACTCGCCATTCAAACGTAAGATATTTGATGAAATCAAAGCTCACTTCACTTTTTTGAGTAATATAATCAATGAAATCCTGAACTTGATCCTCATTAACTATGGTTGGAGAGTTCACGTTTACCTCATGTATTAAACAGACGACACATGTTACATTCTCAACACGCCTACATGTTTTCATTGCATACTAAATGAGTAAATGATGCAACTAACTACAAATTAGTTGAGATAGGTCATTATCAACATTACCTGATAATAGCATTTCACCAACTTTGAAACATCCAACTTGCAAGCCCAAAAAGGGAACTAGTCCTAAATGGCTCAATGTAAATGACATTTTCCTCGCAAAACCATTTTTTCTGGGGAAAATAGGTATATTCAAGTTGACTACTTGTTCGAAATCAATAGATCCATACAAATGAACCACCCCAAAATCTTGGTTAATCGATTTCAATTCAGATAAATTGAAAAATGAATTATCAGAATACGATCTAACTTCATTATAATCAGCAATAAAAATGAAATCTACACCACCGATTGAATGTCTGACATCGTTGAAATTAGTCGTTTTGATAATCTCCCGTGCATTTAAGCTTTTAAACGCATTGAAAATTACATCCCCAAAAACATCATTTGACCATATAACTATCTTATTTTTGTAAACTTCATATCCTGCCTCAAATACCATTTTTATCGCAAGAGGACCCACATATTGAAAGATTTGAAGAAGAGGATGTCTCTCGTTTGTCCCTGCCACCTTAATTCCTCTTTTTCTACAATATTCTATGTCGATATCACTAGCTCTAAATTCCCATTTCTCATACATCAACGGAATCACAACACCACATTTAGTATGTTTTAATTTTTCCTTGTCCAAAGGTCTTAAAAAAGCTGAATTTGTAATCACATCTGCTTGCTTCAAATGATCAACATTTAAAGGACCTACATGAAAATCAATTTCAGTATTGTCAGTAGAAGCTAAAATATTGCGACACTGATGGATTGCACTCTCAGCCGACCCATAAATTGAATCTTGAGTCCATGCCATTACTTTTTTAGCCCCAGCCATCAATGGAATTATAGGCATAAAACTGTAAAGACCAGTACCCACTTCGGTAAGGATACTATAACCAACAAGACTTAAATCCAACGTCTTAGAAAACTGGTTTATTATATTCTCAGCTCTATTTATATTGAAGCGTTGATTCATTTACAATTCAGAGTCTCCTCTACATTCCAAGTGGCATAAGCCATCAATTTTTTGAGTTGTCTACGGAACTAGACGTACTAAAGGAATAAACACAATCTTCAACCGGCGGCAATACTAAATACAAGTATAACAATAATTTGGTGCGCTTGTTCAATACAGCTTCAAGACTATCTGAACTAGGAAACCAACCTACACCACTACCCGCTAGCATTGGAAGAACACCAAACGCACCTACAACCAGCTTAAAATTCACAAACACAGATAAGCATAATTCCTATCCCAAGCCAAGACTAATTTGATATATCCTATCCATTCGACACCACTCCAACTAAACCACCACCATGACGGTCGAAGATAAACTTCTCAAAAGGACTAACCGCCATATCTTGAGCAATTGTCCCAAAATCAAGAATATCACGCACTAGTACCGTATTTAAGTTGTTTCCTAAGGTGTGGATATAGAATCACACAATGTACTCCCTCAGCCACTGCTCAACATTTAACAGCGACTATACTAATAGACACCGATTCTATAATCCTGATAAATGTTGACTGCGTAATGCTTGCACTGGAACTGGATCCAACCACTGATAGAAGCGGTATTGTTATTCATAAGCTTGCTCTTGACAAACCAGTCACAGCCTAGTGTAATGATTGCCTGAAAATCGGTACAAAGATTACAAACAACCCGAACACGCTAATCTGTCTATGCTCTCTACCCAATACCCATTGGCAGGCACTCACAATCAAGGGGCTTTCTACATTCGCAACAATTCCCTTAGCCCCATTTCCTTGAATGGTGCGACGCTTTACATCAGAAACCCTACCCTAAGACAAGTTCAAAAATGATAGAATAAAGTTGAGGGCAGACTTGAGATATGGCAACACAATAACCAAAACTCAATAACAAAAGAACATAACATTTAGCAGAAAAACTCAATACTGCCTAACCAGAAAAGCCTAATGATATCAGTTCTCGTCGATCGAGTCTTCCTTTTTAAAACATATGGGTTCCTCTAAAAATTAGTTAGATTCGTGCAATTTTCTGCATCTTTGTTAGAATTAGCTGA
>DTRI01000282.1 GCA_012966015.1 Flavobacteriales bacterium
CCAGTAGTACCCCATCAGATTGAAGGGAAGGCAAAACTAAGCAAATTTTAACATGTGCTCAGAGGTCAAACCCATTAGAAGCTATTAACCGCTAAATGTGTAAAACTAGCTGTGGTTTCCTTCTAGGGAATAAGATGTGGACATATTTTTGCGTTATGATTGGACAGGTATATCCAAATAATAGATATGTATAAAATAAATATAGATAGAATGAAACGAGCCCTGACTAAGTCTTTAGCACACGCGTATGATTATCGGCGAGTTCCATCTTACCGAATTAATAAAGATTAAAAAAGAACATAGATGAATTATCCTTTCTTATTACAAATATCCATGGAAAGTGGAACTGAAGCCGTTGAAGAAGTCTCCGATGAAAAAATGCTCTCGCTATGGCAACTAACACAGGATGGCGGTATTGTCATGGCCATTATTTTTATACTGTCAGTAATAGCGATTTACATATTTGTAGAACGCTTTCTTGCCATTCTCAAGGCTTCAAAAGAGGATGAAGGTTTCATGAATAACATAAAGGATTTTATCCATGATAGCAAAATAGATGCTGCGCTCTCCCTTTGTAAATCCAATGAAAGCCCCATAGCGCGGATGATTGAAAAGGGTATCATCCGAATTGGTAAGCCCTTGAGGGATATTGGAACCGCAATAGAAACAGTGGGCAAGCTGGAAATCTATAAGCTGGAGAGCAACCTGGCAACCTTGGCCACGATCGCCGGTGCAGCCCCTATGCTTGGGTTTTTGGGAACCGTAATAGGTATGATCAAAGCATTTCATGAAATGTACATAAGTGGAAACAGTGTTGAAATCAGTCAGCTATCTGGTGGTATCATGCAGGCTATGGTCACGACAGTGGCGGGCTTGATTGTTGGAATAGTTGCCTATATAGGATACAATATGCTGGTTGCCCGGGTCGAGAAGGTGATTTATAAGATGGAGGCCAGTACAACTGAGTTTCTGGATTTATTGGAGGAACCTGTAAAAACGCAATAGATAGATGGAATTATCTAGTAGAAATAAAGTAAGCGTAAACTTCAGCATGGCATCCATGACGGATATCGTTTTTCTGTTGCTGATATTCTTTATGATCACCTCTACATTGGTGAGTCCGAATGCATTGAAAGTTTTACTCCCCAACAGCTCCAGCAAGACAACGGGGAAGCAAACCGTGTCCGTTACCATTACTCCTGAATTGACCTTTCACGTGAATGCTAAGTTTGTAAATGCCGATGGTTTGGAATCCGCACTGCAAACGCTACTGCAGGGTGAAGAGAAACCGGGAATCATTCTGCACGCGGATAAGTCAGTTCCCTTGGAATATGCGGTGAAGGTTATGGATATTGCCAATAAAAATAAGTACCAGCTCGTTATAGCTACTAAGACGGATTAGGGAATATCTGGGTAGAACGGCACAGAATTTGCCCTGGACGGGTAAAACAGCGTATTATGGAAATTTTTAAGGATAAGAATAAGCGAAGTGGCCTGATCACAACCATTGTGATCCATGTCCTGTTGCTCATACTGTTCTTGTTTACAGGTTTGATAGTTCCGGTACCAATTCCGGAGCAGGGCATCTTGATAAACTTTGGCACTACGGATGAGGGTGTTGGAGAAGTTCAGCCCGAGGAGATGAATACATCCGAAAGCGAAGAAGTGGTTGAAGAGCAGGAAGTGGAAGCGGTACCTCAACCAACGGAGATCGTTGAAGAGGTAATTACCCAGGATGATGTAGAAGCCCCTGAAATTACAAAGACTGAACCCGTAAATGTGGAAACAGAAGTAGTGGAGGAGGTGGAACCCGAACCGGTGGTGAACCCAGCTGCCATGTATACCGGCAAAAAGAATACGGAAGCGGCAGAATCTTACGAGGGTGAGACTGGAAATCCAGGAGACCAGGGAAGTACAGATGGATCAAAGGAGTCCAATGTGCACGGAAACAGTACGGGCAATGCGAAATCCGGGTTTTTTCTGGCAGGAAGAAGGATCGTTGACAGGTATGTGCCGAAGGAAAGAACCCAGGAAACGGGTAAGGTCGTGGTGACAATTTGGGTAGATCGATACGGGAAAGTTACACGTGCTACTCCGGGCTCCAAAGGATCGACCACCACCAATGCGCGATTGTATAAAATCGCTAAGGACGCGGCGCTTAAGACAAAGTTCTCATCCAACTCAAAAGCAGCAGAGGAACAAAAAGGTACCATAGAGTACATCTTCAAGGTTCGTCAGTAAGGCTTAGTTTGTTCAGCATATCCGGAGCCGAAGGGTACATAGTTTATTATTTCCCTCGTATTAACACCACAGGTTTTCTACTTTTACTTGCGTGAACTACGAGCAAACTTTAGCGTATCTACTGAGCCAGCTACCCATGTATCAACGCATTGGGAAAGCGGCGTATAAAGCAGATTTAAGTAATACGGTTGCTTTGTGCGAACTGCTCGGTAACCCTCAAAATGAGCTGAAGTGCATCCACATTGCCGGTACAAACGGAAAGGGATCGGTGGCCCATATTTTGGCGTCAATATTGCAAACTGCCGGGTTGAAAGTTGGTTTGTATACATCTCCGCACTACAGAGATTTCAGAGAACGAGTTAGGATAAACGGTAAAATGATTTCAGAAGAGGACGTAGTTGAGTTTGTAGAGCTGTACAAGGATGGATTTGAGGAAATAAAGCCCTCCTTTTTTGAGATGACAGCCGGATTGGCGTTTTATCATTTCGCCAATAAGAAAGTTGACATAGCTATCCTTGAAGTTGGAATGGGAGGGAGGTTGGATTCCACGAACGTGGTCACACCGTTGGTCTCGGTAATTACCAACATTGGCTACGACCATATGGAGTTTTTGGGAGAGACGTTGGAAAAGATTGCAGTGGAAAAGGCTGGAATAATAAAGAAAGGAGCTCCGGTGGTTATTGGAGAATCTAAGGCTGAGACTGATCACATATTCAAGAACATAGCGTCAGAAAATGGGTCCAAATTATTTTTCGCGGAGCAAAGAGATGCCGATTCCGACTTGAAAGGAGATTACCAAAAAAAGAACTTTTCGACAGCCCTTAAAGCAATTGATGTCCTAAATTCACTTGATTATAATATCTCAGGTTACCAGATAGAACAGGGTCTGAAAAACGTTACTATTAATACTCACTTTATAGGGCGCTGGCAACAGCTATCGGAGTCACCACTTACAATCTGCGATGCGGGGCACAATGAAGATGGGATGAGAATGGTTGTCGCACAAATTAGAAAAATGCCTAACAAGAATCTGCACTTTGTATTTGGAACGGTGAATGACAAGAATATTGATTCAGTACTCGAATTACTTCCCAAAAATGCAACTTATTATTTCTGCAGGGCCAATATTCCACGGGCGTTGGACGCGGAGGAATTAACGCATAAAGCCGAAAAGTTCGGATTGTATGGTGATGCTTATTCATCTGTTAAACACGCATTTGATAAAGCTCAGAGAAATGCAAAATCCGAAGATTTGGTATTTGTAGGGGGTAGTAGTTTCGTGGTGGCTGAAGTAGTATAACGTCCAGCGAATAGTTGTCGAGCGCACTGGCAAGTTACTGAACACTAAAAATCCAACTTATAATAGAAGATAGGCAGTAGCCCTAGCTGGTATTCTTCTCTGATAGCTGGGGCGGATGGGTCGCTGGGGTCGGGAGCGTAGGTGAGCTTGAGAATGTTCTTGGTATTGAGCAGATTCACGATATCAATACCTATTTCATGTGTCACCTTTTTTTGGTTTACCTTGTAGTTTAGTTTGAGGTCGGCTCTGAAGTACGGTTTAAGCTGTAAGCTATTACGGGTTGCATCTTCATATACGATTTCGCCCTGAGCAACTGTAGCCGTGGTGTCAACAGGTCCATACCGCTTATTACCTGCAGCCGTAATTTTAGCTCCCACAGAAAAGGACTTGTTGCCTCCCCATTGAAATTCCCTGGAAGCCAGTAAGTTGGTGGCATAATTTCCATTGAAATCAGTGTCCCTCTTAACACCGTCGCTTCCCTTGTAAAAAGACTCAAATAATGACACGGTAAGCATAAAGAAGAATTTCTTGCTGAAGAATTTCTCTACTGTGACTTCCAATCCGTAGTTTTCTCCAGTTCCTTTATTTTCAAGGCTGTCTGGGAAGAAACGGGAAAATCCAGAACCCTGGTTCACCAAAGAGAAAGAAGAAGGCTGTACAGTAACGGGGATGTTATAGAGCTGCTGGTAATAGGCCTCCGTTTTGATGCGCATATTTCTCCCTAACCTATAGTCATGGCCCAGCACGTAGTGCACACTTTTGGTAAAATCCATACCCTTGTTGTGTTGGATATAACCGCCCCCCCCATCAGAAATATGATAAAAATACGTGTACATGGGCTGCAGCTGGCTGTGAAGGCCAAGGCCAACATTAATAGTATTCTTCTCATTCAGATCATAACGAAATCCAGCTCTAGGCTCGATGGCCGAAAAGCTATTGTTGAGTGAAAAGTATTGGCTATGCAAACCGGTGTTCAGCACCAGCTTCTCAGAAATTCTAAACTTCCATAGCAAATATGGCTGGAACAAAACGGCATCGCCCTTATGGTCCCAGCGCACCGACCAATCGTAAGTGGTGCCGTCATTATATACGCTGTCAATCATGTTAAAGCGGTAGTAATCCGAAGTAAATCCAGCCTTCACGACGTGTCTGGCACCGAATTTTTTGTTGATGTAATAGTTTGCCGATGTCTTTCCTATTTGAAAATTATAGCGAAGCTTATCTACCAAAGAATCAATCACAATCAAACCGTCAGCATCGAGTACGAAAGCCCCAGACATGTCCGTTTGTTGATATAAAAGCTGGTGATAGCTGTTCTGTATTTCAACGGAGGTGGCAATTGTAAATTTTGTGAACGTTGAAGCGTTCAATGATTTTGAGTAGTTGGCCCCAACAACACCCATTTTAGTCTTGAAAAACTGATCACGATCCGTGTCGCCATATATCTCCACTTCATCTGGTTTCTGTTCGCTAATGAGAATGTCTATACTGCTCGCACCACCCAATCCAAAGAAAGAAATATTGCCTCCTTTTTTCAGCGGGAAATTCAATTTAAAAGAAGCATCCTGATAATAAGGTGTAGCGGTGGTGCCGAGGTTAACCCCAAGAAAACCAAAAAATACCAGCGTTGAGTAACGATAGTTGACAATAAAAGAGGATCGTTTTTTTCTGGATATGGGCCCTTCAGCCGTTAGCTCAGTTCCAAACAGTCCGAGCTGTCCGGTAAACTCAAACTTCTCATTGTTTCCATTACGCATCTTAATATCGAAAACACCTGCCGTACTGTTGCCGAATTCCGCCGGAAATGCACCCGTAAAGAAATCGGAAGTTCCGAGCACCTTATTATTCAGAATACTGATGGGGCCACCTGATGAACCAGAGACGGCAAAATGGTTCGGATTGGGGATATCGACGCCTTCAACCCGGTACAAAATTCCCAATGGTGAGTTGCCCCTAACCACAATATCGTTTCGTGAGTCATCGGCACCCTGACAGCCCGCAAAGTTGGAGGCCATCCTTGCAGGGTCTCCCCGGCTTCCTGCATATCTTTCAGTTTCTTCCACAGAGAAAGTTCTGGCACTCACCGTAGCCATTTCGTTCATGGCTTCGCCCCTGTTTCTGGCGGCGGTAATCTGAATTTCCTCCATCTTCATTATACTCTCCTCCATGGCGAGTGGTAGCAACACTTCTTTTCCTGAGTTGACAATTATATTGGGAAGGACGATCTGGCTGTAGCCCAGGAAAGATGCGATCACAGTGTACCTTCCGATAGGTACATTTTCGATCTTAAAATAGCCGTCCACATCCGTTGCAGCACCCATTAAAAGCGTTGAGTCTTTGTAGATCGCAACAGTAGCTCCAATTAAGCTAATTCGCGAGTCTTTGTCTTTTATTGAGCCCCTAACAGTTTGGGTTAAATCTTGCGAATATAGATTGAAGGCTATTGATTGCAGAAAGAAAATCAATGATGTGAGAAGTAATGTTCTTTTCATCGCAAATTCCATGTTTTGGGCGATCAAAGTTAGAAATTTGGGGCCTACCACCAGCCAATTATTTTCCACCAGAGTGAACCCAACCCTAGCCAAATGGCCATATGGAATAAGGACACCAGGAATCCTGTCGCAAACCATTTTTTTGATTCCACATATCCCAGGCCAAAATAAATTACAACGGGGCCGGTTGAGTAATAAGTGGTGCATGCACATAGATTTGAAAAATATGCGAGCAGTGCTACCGAAACCATGACAGGAGCCCCAGCTCCCAGGCTCAAGGCGAAAAACGCGGCCACCATTGCCGCAATATGGGCGGTGAGCATGGAAAACATGTACATAGAATAGAAATAAACCAACGCGAGCACAATAGCCACTGTCATCCCATCTATACCCTGAATCATCCCACCGATATTATCCGCAAACCAGGCAATGAACCCATAGGCCTTGAGCATGTTAGCCATGGTGAGAAGTCCCCCCAGCCAGATTAGGGTATCCCAGGCCTTTGAATTTTCCACCATGTCAGACCACTTTTCAGTATTGGTTAATAACAGTACGCAAACACCGATCCATGCCACGAGAGTTGTGTGCAAACCGTGTAAGGCCTTGGTGGACCACAGCACAATTAAAAGAACAAATACCCAACCCATGATCTTCTCACCTCGTGACCAACCACCCATAGCTGCCAAATCTGTTTTCGACTTTTCATAGGCTGCAGTTGTATCTTTTATCTGAGGTGGGGCAAGCCATTTGATAAACCAGGGCAACAGTGCCAATCCCGTCAGGCCAGGTACTATGGCTCCAAGGGCCCAGGTGGCCCAATCAAAATCGACGTTCAACACATCTTGTGCTGCTTTGGCCACCAGTGGGTTGGCTGCCATACCCGTTAGAAACATGGCCGCGGTAATAAGATTAGCATGAGCACCAACCAAAGTGAGATATTCCCCAATCTTTTTTGGCTCCTTATCAGGTGTTGACCCCATTGCAGTGGCCAGAGATTGCATGATGGGAGCCAGTATTCCTCCACCTCGCGCAGTATTGGATGGCACAACGGGACCTAAAATGAGCTCTGAACCGCACAACGAGTATGCCAGGCCCACTGAAGATTTGCCCATCATGCTTACCAGGACGAGGGCAATTCGAGTACCCAAGCCTGTTCTGGATACTGCTCCGGCAATTAAAAATGCAGACACAACCAACCACACGGTGGTATCACCATATCCAACTAGAGCTTCTTTGATTGTTATTGTTTGGCTGGCAGATAGAAATACAAGCCCCATCATCACCATTACACCCATAGGAAAGGGACGCAAAATGAAGCTGATAATAACGGAAACAAAAACTGCGAAAAGCTGCCACGCCTGATCAGATAATCCTTCTGGAGTGGGAATTATCCATATTGCAGCACATATTAATGCGCAAATTCCGAGTTTAACTATTGGTTTCAAGGGAGAAGAACTGTTATTCTAAAATTAGCTTTTTGCTTTTTTCCCTTTGGCATATTTTGATTTAGTTATCAACTTTCCCGCCTCATCATATTCCATCCACGCTCCATGTCTTTCGCCGTCTTCGAATTTCCCTTCCGTTTTTAATTGTCCGTTTTCGTGATATTCTTTGTAATCTCCCACTTGTAGATTGTTCTCAAAGCTGGATTCTGACCTCAATACATTGTTGATGTAGTAGGATCTCTGAGGGCCTTCCATCCTGCCCTTGTCATAGTAAAATTCAGCTGATATATTACCGTCTAAATAGTACCACGTAGATTTTTGATCCTTAGAACCATTAACGTAATAAGATTCCTCCTGGATTTTTCCGTTGGAGTAATATTTCTTCGATGGTCCATCTAAGATTCCATTGTAATAGTGATATTCCTCGATAACCTGGCCATCCGCTTTGAAGATTTTATAATCGCCGTGTCTTTTGTCATTCGCAAAATTCCCCTGTGTTCTGACGTTCCCCTTTTCGTCTATTTCCAGATATGGCCCATGCTTGATGCTATCCTTGTAGTTTGTAATGGTTTTGACACGTCCATTTTCATGATATGTTACTCTTGAACCATTTTTCGATAAAAGGGTATCGGAATTGTTCTGAGCCAGGGCTCCTTCAATTAGAAATATCAGCAACAGCGTTTGTATAAGGTGCTTCAAGGTTTTGTAAGCTATACGAT
Organism: Flavobacteriales bacterium; assembly: GCA_012966015.1. Taxonomy (GTDB): domain Bacteria; phylum Bacteroidota; class Bacteroidia; order NORP154; family NORP154; genus NORP154. The sequence continues at coordinate 8,198 of DTRI01000282.1, forward strand.
TACCATTCTATAACAATCTTGCCCATGGACTTTCTGCTCTCGAGAAACGCATGGGCCTCGGCAATTTGATCGGCTTTGAACTTGCCTCCCACATGAGGCTTGAGCTCTCCTGCCTGAACAAGCTTGAGTACCTCTTTGATGCTGCGTGCCAGTACATGTGGTTTGTGGTCAGCGACAGTGAGCATGTTCACGCCAATGGCGCCCTGCGATCGCATCAATAACACAATAGGATGCATGAACCCAAAACCAAACACCATCTTGAGGCTGGCGATAAGTTTATTCCCGCTACCTGATCGTACCGCAACACCATAATTTACTATTCGGCCACCAAATGCCAGCACCTTTTTGCTTTTTCCGTAATTGGAACCACCTACAGAATCAAAAATCACATCCATTTTGTCCTTTCCCCGAATCCTCTTTATCTCTTCAACAAAATCTGTTTTGTTGTAATTGATGGGAAAATCCACACCCTGCTCTTTCACATATTCTATCTTTTCATCCGACCCGATTGTGCCATATACTACGCAACCCTTTCTCTTAGCCATCTGAACGATTGCCGTTCCAACGCCCCCTGCCGCAGCATGTACCAGTACGTGATCTCCTTCAAACATATTCACCATTTCATAGGCACAATGGTATGCCGTGCCGTATTGGGTAGCAAGGGCTACCGCTTCGCCATTCGATAAGTCATTTCCTACCGGAACTGCCGCCCGCGAATCTGTAATGGCGTACTCCGCATAACCTCCAAAACGTGTGAAGGCAAGCGTGCGCTGGCCCACCAATTCGTGTGACACATCGCTTCCAACTTTATCTATCTTACCTACAACCTCATAACCGAGCACTGATGGCAATGGCGGTGCATCCTGGTACAGTCCATTCCTTGCCATGACGTCAGCATAATTCAATCCGAATGCGTCCACCTTTATCAATACCTGATCTGATTCAACCGCAGGAATATCAATATCTCTAACTTCAAATGC
>DTRI01000283.1 GCA_012966015.1 Flavobacteriales bacterium
TCCCGTAAAACGAAACAATAACAATAAATAGAGAAAGTGAGAAGCGAGATGTTCAAAGGTTTCACATATAATGGAATGACGTCAGACAAAGATTCGAATCAAGAAATGACCAAGATATTCCAAACATTGAAAATCAACGATCAAATAAAATATACGAATACGTAGCATGTGGATTACCCGTTATATATTTCGACAACGAACGTTTTAGAAAGCATTTATCAAAATACAAATGGGCGGTACCTACAAATCTGACCAAGGAATCCCTAATTGGGGCATTGAAATTTATTGCATCCAATTATAGTGAACTTTCGGAAGCGGCGAAATCTGATTTTGAGAAAGAATTGAATTTTGAAAATAAATTTGAATTTGTACTTAAGACAGCTTTGGTAAAATGAGTCTTATAGAGCCAGATAAGTTTCGTGTGAATATTAAGAGGTATTCCGGAGGTAGCTATGCGGCAAATTCGAATTTGCCCATCATTGGCCTGATAACGATTGTATTCAGCTTTTGGATCTTCTTAACAATTGACATGTATGTCTTTTCAAAACTTGGGATAATTCTGTCCGTTATTATCGCCCTAAAATTTTTAGATGTTTTAGGCAGATCTATTCCCATGAAGGAGTTAATTGTTTTGTTGATGCTGTTGCAACTAATAGTGACTCCCGTGATCAGTTATAATTATTTTGGGGATGAGTCATATTATCTGATGGAGGTGGCAGAGAATATATATGTTGATTTTGTTCTGTTGGGAATAATCGCTTTTATCGTTGGTATCTATTTAAAGATTAGTCCGATTCAAATGGATTTTAACAACCTCTTTGATCAGATTAATGAGAATAAAAATAAAAATGGAAAGATCGGCATAACGCTTATACTTATTGGTTTCGCATCCTATTTTATATTGCCTTTTGTTCCACCAGTCTTCCAATTCTTTGTTTTATTACTTTCCTACGTAAGATTTATTGGCTTCTTTTACTTGTTATTCTCAAATAACAAAGGCAAGTTTATCTGGCTGATCATAGTATTCGGATCATTTGCTTACAGTATTATTGGCGAGGGTCTGTTCATCAATTTGTTTATCTGGAGTCTTTTTCTATTCATTATCCTTTCGCTCCAATTTCGGCTAACATATATCGCGAAGCTGGCATTGTTCATTGGTGGGTTTTTTATGATCTTTTTTATGCAGACCTTCAAGGATGACTACAGAAAGGTAATTTGGGGTCAAGCGGGACAGAAGGAATATGCTAAGCCCTTCCAAAAAGGTGAAAAAACGAAACAAAATATTTTTTTAGACATGGCTGCGGACCGCGTAACCAGTGAAGAGGATATATATGAATATAGCAACTTTAATAAATTTATAGCCCGTTTGAATCAGGGATGGATACTCACAAATGTGTTAAATCATGTTCCTATGAAAGAGCCTTTTACCGGAGGCTCGATGCTCTTGGAAGATATTACCGCTTCCTTGCTACCCAGGTTCTTAAATCCATCAAAGAGAACTTCAGGTGGGGATTATGGACGTGAAAAATTTATGAGATTTACAGGCAGATATCTACAGGAAGGAACAAGAATGACGATAGGTACTTTTGGAGATGCCTATGTAAATTTTGGACCTGGTGGTGGTATTGCATTCATGTTTGCCTTTGGATTGGCCTTGAATCTGCTTCTGAAATATATTTATTCCCTATCCTTAAAGAGATTTCCAACCCTGGTGCTTTGGCTTCCATTTCTCTTTTTGTACGCGATGAGGGCTGGGAATGAGTTTTTGATGATCTTCAATTATACGTTAAAGAGTTCTCTGGTCGTATTTTTGATTTTTCTCGTCTATAAACAATATTTCGTCAAGCAAAGAGCCGCCTGACTCTGTCTTTCAGTCTGATATCCATTCTTAATATGTTAATGAAACCTTTTGTTTCAAATATTTCTTTTCTGGAAATTATCTCTGGCATTTTTATTGGATTATTGGCTGTTTTCTTCTTAACAAGCGAAAAGATCGAATTTGAAAATCTGGCTTTAGGAAGTGGCACCTCTACATACTTCGCAGCTGATGAAGGCAACTCAATCCACTTGGGCCATCTAGAGCAGCCAAAAGTTGACAACCTGATCAAGGGCTGGGAAAAAAGAGGGGAGAAGAAGGTGTTGTTCATTCTGGGTAATAGCCAAACACACGGAATCAATCAGAAGAAGAAGGGTGAGATATCATATAATCATATGATATTTAATGATTATAAAGGTGTCGACACGGATGTCATTACGCATAGTATTCCTAATGCGAGTTTACAAGAATTCTTGCTGGCTTTTGTTTACTGGAAGGGTAGGTTGCCAATAAAGCGATTGGTTGTACCCTTATTTATGGATGATCTAAGGGAGGATGGAATACGGGAGTACTATTTCGCCTTATTTAAAAATTATCATTTCCGAATTGAATCCACTTCAGCCGTAGTGCAGTCCATCAATGAGGATATAATGAAGTTCAATAGTAAAATTGAGGCGGATGTAAATGAGAGGCATCAGGATTTGAGAGCCTTGGATTTCACGGTTCAACAGCGAAGCGAGGAATGGTTAAATGATTTTTTGAATAACAAATTTATTACATGGGATAATCGTCCCACATTGAGAGGTAAAATATTTAACAACCTCTACATGTTCCGAAATACGCTATTCGGAATAAATGCCCAGAGTGTGAGAAAGATGATTCCTTCAAGGGTGGAAAAAAATATGAATGCCTTAAGGGAAATCTTGGATATCTCACAGAAATCCAATATTTCTGTACTGTTGTACATTCCCCCACTTAGAAATGATGTTGAGCCTCCTTATGACGTGACCGAATACAAGCATATCAAGAAGCAATTTGAAAATGTATCGACTCAGTATTCCTGCGCCACGTTCACTAATCTGGAAGACCTTGTCCCGGGGAAGTTCTGGGGTACTAAAGAACCGACTAACTTTTTTAATGAATTTGAATATGACTTTATGCACTTTCAGTATGAAGGCCATAAGCTTTTGTATGAACAATTAGCCTCTACCCTTAATAAAATGCCCAAAATATGATTTTCAATTCTGTGGCATTCGTTATTTTTCTCTCAATTGCGGTATCGCTTTATTGGGTGTTACCCAATAAAATCAGGTTGTACTTCATCTTTTTATCCAGCCTAATTTTTTATGGATTTTGGAGATGGGAGTTTCTGTCTATCGTTCTCTTGTCGACAATTGCAGACTACATTATTTCTATTTCGATTAGCAAGACTCCCGATATAGAAAAACGAAAACGCAAGGGACTTCTTTTCATTAGTTTGTTTCTCAACTTGGGCCTTTTGCTGTACTTTAAATACTTGTTTTTCGTCGTTGACAATCTGAACTGGATATTTTCTTATGTGCCCGGGGTTCAATTGTCTGTCATGGAAATTGTTCTACCGCTAGGAATCAGTTTTTACACCTTTCAGACTATAAGTTATACGATTGACGTGTATCGCAAGCATATCCAACCAGAGAAGGACTTTATTCTATATGGATGTTATGTAACGTTTTTTCCTCAGTTGGTGGCAGGCCCCATTCTCAGGGCCTCAGAGGTAATTGAGCAACTTAGAACTAGGCCCAAGTTCAACATTGATTTTATTTCAGAGGGTTTAAAAAGGATACTGAAAGGATTCTTTTTGAAGGTAGTGTTAGCGGATAACATTGCGCCGTTGGTAGATGCCGGATTCGCTATGGACGTTAGCAGTTTAGGCGCATTTGACGTATGGACTTTGGCATTCTTATTTGGATTTCAGATTTATTTTGATTTTGCAGGATATTCTCATATTGCCATCGGATGCGCAAAGCTAATGGGCATATCTTTTCCTGAGAACTTCAATTATCCATATGCGGCAAGATCTTTCAAGGCATTTTGGAAACGATGGCATATCTCCTTGTCAAGTTGGATCAGGGATTACCTGTATTTACCGCTGGCATCTGTGAAAGTAATTGACACAACTTTGAAGTCTCAGGGTGGAATCGGTTCTGAGCATGTCATCCAAGAATTATCACCAAGAAAACAAAATACAGCTCTGTTTTTAACATGGGCAATTATGGGATTATGGCACGGAGCAAATTGGACATTCGTGATTTGGGGTTTGTATCATGCGGTAATGGTCTTTTTAGAGAGACTTTTCTCTTCGGCAAGGGAGAGCTCAACACTCATGAATATACCGCTTGTTGGTTGGGCTATAACTGTTCCTTTGGCAATGCTAGGATGGATTCCCTTTAGAGCTTCCAATGTTGAGGATACACTTTACATGCTTAATACTATTATATCACCATCTAGTTATGCAGTGATGGCTCTGAGGGAAAATCTTTACTTGATCGCATTCTCAATATATATTCTGCTAGCTCTTTCATACCTGTATAAAACATATATTATTGAGATTATTAATAAACGTTCAACAGCCAGATATGTGGTCAATACGGTGTCGTATGCATTCATGTTCATACTGGTCTTCACCTTCTTCAGGCCGATTTCCCAATTTATCTACTTTCAATTCTAATTTGAGTAAGTTGTCAGCCCGGCAATTTGCGCAAGTATAAAATGAAAATTCTAGGTATCTCAGCGTTCTACCATGATTCCGCCGCCGCTTTACTCGACGACGGTAAAATTGTTGCGGCGGCTCAGGAAGAGCGGTTTACCAGAAAAAAACAAGATTCTTCCTTTCCTTCAAATGCTGTGGAATATTGCTTGAAATATGCCGGGTTATCTGTAAATGAATTGGATGCCGTTGTTTTTTATGACAAACCCCTACTCAAGTTTGAACGGTTGCTCGAAACCTACTACGGATTTGCTCCTAAGGGGATATCTTCATTCATTAAGGCTATTCCTGCATGGTTGAATGAGAAAATGTTTCTGAAAAGATTGATCAGGGATGAATTGAAAGGATTGGATGATGATTTTGATCATAAGCAACTCAACTTACTTTTTCCTGAGCATCACTTATCCCACGCTGCAAGTGCATTCTATCCCTGTCCGTACGAGGAAGCTGCTATTCTCACCGTAGATGGAGTAGGTGAATGGGCCACAGCATCTCTTTGCCATGGGAAAAGCAATAATATTGAAATATTAAAAGAATTGAAATTCCCACACTCGTTGGGATTGCTGTACTCTTCTTTTACCTACTTTCTTGGATTCAAAGTAAATTCTGGAGAATATAAATTGATGGGCCTGGCTCCATATGGAGATTCGAAATCAGAGCAGGTGAAGGAGTTCGTACATACGATTAAGAGCAAACTTATCGATATAAAGGAAGATGGATCCCTGTGGTTAAATCAGAAGTATTTCAAATATGCATACGGACTGAAAATGGTGAGTGATGAGAAGTGGGAGCGTTTATTTGGAATGAAAAAGCGGGACGGAGAATCAGAGTTGGAGCAGGAACACTGCAATTTGGGTATGGCAATTCAGATTGTGACAGAAGAGATAGTGATTGCCATGGCGCGTGAGGTTAAAAAACTTACAGGGTCTAATAATTTATGCTTGGCCGGAGGCGTTGCACTTAATTGTGTTGCCAATGGCAAGTTAATTAACGAGGGGATTTTTGAAAATGTGTATATACAGCCAGCTGCTGGCGATGCGGGTGGAGCGTTAGGAGCTGCTCTGGCAGCCCATCATATATTCCATAATAAAGAGAGAACTCCTGAAAGCCCGGATTCCATGTCAGGTGCATATTTAGGCCCTGAATACAGCGATATGGATATTGAATTGACTGCCAGGAAATTTAAGGCGGTTTACAAGAAGTATGATGATTTTTCTGAATTGGCGAAAATAACAGCTGTCCACTTGTCTAAAGGAAATGCAATTGGCTGGTTTCAGGGCAGGATGGAGTTTGGCCCCAGGGCGCTGGGAAATAGAAGTATCATAGGAGATGCGAGAAATAAGGAGATGCAAAAAAAGCTCAATCTCAAAATTAAGTACAGGGAGAGCTTCAGGCCCTTCGCTCCATCCGTACTGGCAGAAGATTGCAGCGAGTACTTCGATTATAATGGCGATTCTCCCTATATGTTAATTGTTCAGCCAGTTCAAGAAAGGAGGAGGGAAGCTCTTCCAGAAAACTATCACAGCCTTCCACTTAAAGAGAAATTATACATAAATCGATCGGACATACCGGCAATTACCCACATTGATTATTCTGCCCGCATTCAAACCGTTCATAAAAACACCAATAGCAGATATTGGGAGGTGATCAATGCATTCAAAGATCTTACAGGCTATGGTTTGGTTGTGAATACCAGTTTTAATGTGAGAGGTGAGCCAATTGTTTGTACACCAGAAGATGCCTATCGCTGCTTGATGCGAACCGAAATGGATTTTCTTGTAATGGGTAATTATTTCTTCGACAAAAAGGAACAACTCGATTGGACGGAATCAGATAACTGGCGTGAAGAATTTGTTCTGGATTAATGAACTAGTGTCTTAATGAAATCTTAAAAACATGGCTCTTTTTAGGCCCTCTACATTTATTTCAAATATGGAAACCAGCGATAAATATTCAATTTCCGGGTTACTGGTATGGATAGCTATTTTGTTCTTCTATCCAATTATAGGACAGACATTAGACTTGGTTTCGGTCTTGTCAGGGGCAGTATTTATAGTTGGAGCTTGGTCCTTAGGAATATTAGTTCTTTTCAGGGTTGAAAGCATTAATTTACTTCGAGGCATAGTAAAAGATGGAATTGCAATTCTCTTGGGCACAGTTGCAATGTTCTGGATCTACTTTATGTTTTCAGAGAGTTTTCATGAAACGATCTTTTACGCTTTTTCTATTTCTCTCTTCTTAGGTGTTCTCGCGCTGAAAAGAGTTACGCTTCTAAATATTGACTTGAGCACCTTAATAACGATTGTTATTGTGATCATTTTCATCACAATTATTCGAGAATCATCAGACCTATTGAGATCTTATTCTGAGGGGCCGATTCGTTTTAGGCTTGAACACTGGGACCCAATTTATTCTACCTCAATTGTAGCCTCATTGCGATTTGGTGTGTTAGAGGCAATTTATCAGGTGGGCACTCCTCTGAATGATCAGCTAGGTAGTTATTTTGCACCGGCCGTGTTTAGTGCATCAACGGATATTTCATCTCATATATCATTATATGGATGCTGGATGCCCTTTTATAAAATATTAGGATACCTGACTATAACTGAATTTGTATTAAAAATTGCAGCAACAAAGTATTCTTTATGGCACAAGCCCTTAATAGTACTTCTCTTTTTCTTCCTTCCCCCCCTGCACCCTGAATACTTGCTGAAGTTAGATGTGGAAAAATTTATTTGGCTGGGAACCGGATATGTGCTTCCCCAGGTAGGCATACCTCTCACCATGAGCTTTGTGTGGATTAGTATTATTGGAATAATTGTTTTTTACCGGAATACCATGAAATACAATTTCCTTTCTGGCGTGCTTATGGTGGCATTGATAAGCCTATTATTATTAGTTAAAATACCCATGTATTTTCCCTTCACAGTATTCTTAGGGGTAATTGCCATATATCAGGCTATGAAGCGCAACTATGATTTGTTTATCGTCTGCTTCTTTTCATTGTTGGTTTCTGTAGTATTCTATTATTTCAATTATACCCAGGACGGGCAAACAGAGGTAACGTTCAGCTTTGGTTGGATACTAATTGAGTATGCCGCTTTGCTGGGTTCCAAGAGTATGTGGATGGGACTTGCAGTAATCAGCTCAATGATGCTGATATGGGGCGGGATAAGATATCTCGGTTTGTTCTTACTAGTTAAGAGCGATAATCAGGATAATAATAACAAGATCGTTGTTTTGGCCACGGTGATTAGTCTAGGAGCATCACTTCTAATGTGCATGATTGTCAAAATACTATACCTGGATGAAAGTGGTGCAGTCCTTTATGATGGCACATTTGATATAGAGCAATTTTTAAAATGTGCATTTGGACTGTTGGGCATTGTAACGATAGCGGGATTCATAAGTATTTTTGACCAGAGGGAGCCTCGACGGTTATTTTATTTCTCGTTGGTTTTATGTATTGTGTGGAGTGGCCTGGCTTTGGCGTCTATAGTTAAAAGAGATATTGAAATGACCTTGATTTCTACGAAATGGTATGATGAAGTTACAAAGGAGATGCTGGCTTTAAAACCAAAGTTGTCCGTGATTAACTCATCAAACGTATATTCTGGACAATATTTGACGGCCACAGATCTTGGTAAATTTTGGGTTTCCACAGTAGGTAAAGAAGGGGGATATAATCTAAGTACCCTTAACTCTTGGAGGTGGAAGGTAATGGATCAATGTCTATCAACGGATTCTTCTATTCAAACCCAAGCCTACAAAACGCTTATAGATAATGAAGTGGATGTGATCATTGCCTCACCCGAAACTAAAGATCAACTCGCCTTATTTGCCAAATACAATAAGTTGGAATTCCCTCCTGGGAAGTGGCTCATCCAATTACAGCCCTCTAAGCGTTGAGGACTTGGACGACTTCTTCGACCACATAGGTGATCTCCTCATCTTTCATTCCCACATACAGCGGCAACAGAATGCTATTCTCAGAGATTTGTTCTGATACTGGCAGCTTTACATCTAAGTAATCGCTTTGATAGGCAGGCTCTTTGTGAGCCAGCATGATGCCCCTCCTGGTGGATATTTCCTTATCCAATAGCTTTTCCATTAAATCATCTCTCGATACCGGACAGCTTTCGCCCAACGTAATACTGTAGGATTGATAGTTCGACGAGTAGCCCTCTTTTTCTACAGGAAGGCCAAGAAACTCTAAATGCTTCATTGTACTGATATGCTATTTTTTTTCGCTCTTCAATCATCCAATCCAGTTTTTCCATTTGCTTGATACCAATCGATGCCTGGATATCAGTCATTCTATAGTTATATCCTGCTTCCAGATATTCTTCCCTAAGGATTTTATCAGAGAGGTGCCGCTCTCTGTCGTTCAATGACATGCCGTGTTGCCGCAGCAATTTGAGCCGGTTATAATAATCCTCGTTCGAAGTGCAAATCATTCCCCCGTCGCCAGTAGTGACTACTTTCCTGGGGTGAAATGAAAAGCATACCAGATCGGAGTGACTTCCAATTTTAACCCCTTTATAGGAAGCTCCTATTGCACAAGCTGCATCTTCAATAAGCTTAAGATCATGATTCTCAC
>DTRI01000284.1 GCA_012966015.1 Flavobacteriales bacterium
AAGGGGGTGCCCTGAACGAAGTGAAGGCAGCCTTTTTGTTTTGCGTGCCCCCTCTCACCGAGGCCGCAGGCCGAGGTAATCTCCCCATCCCGACAAGGGCCATCTGTAAATACACAGGTGGCTTTTTACTTATTTGTTGGCAATGAAATGCTCTTCTAAGATACTACGCTGGGTTTTGCTTTACTGTTTTGTCTTCAGTGCCCAATCAATAGAGGCGCAAACGGATGCCAAATTCAGTTATACTATTTCAGGAACAGTTGCCGGGCATAGAATCTGCGGCATACTCCTTGCTGTTCTTCAATTTAGCAAATAAGTATCTTTGCCGGCAATTCTATTTTCAGTACAATGAAATTGGCCAAACAGCTGGTATTTCTAATTTTCCTAAGCCTTATCAGCATCAGCTCCTGGTCACAAACTGAATACCTCTTAAGCGGCACTGTTACCAATGATTCTACGAAACAACCCATTGCCGGTGCTACGGTAATCATTGGGGAGCTTCAAAAGGCAGTATCTACGGATAAGAACGGCGCGTTTAGTCTCAGCCTGCCAGAGGGAAATTACACATTGGTGATAAGGCACGTGGGTATGTATGATATAACAAGAGAGGTTGAGCTAAGCAAAGATGTGAACCTTCAACTAACAACAAAAGTGCAAACAGTTGTGACGGAGATCGTGGAAATAACCGGCTCTAAAATAGACGGTAATGTAGGAAAAACAGATCCCGGTACAATGGTTCTCAACAAAGCAGAAGTTAAGGCTACCCCCTCCATGCTCGGCCAGACAGATGTGCTTGCAACCTTACAGCTGTATCCAGGGGTTCAATCCGCTGCACAGGGAATTTCGGGGATGTATGTCCGCGGTGGTGGGCCAGACCAAAACCTGATACTGCTCGATGGTGTTCCAATTTACAATCCGGCTCATTTATTTGGCTTCTATTCAATATTTAACACAAATATGGTTGAGAAAATAACCCTGATCAAGGGAGGTATGCCAGCTAATTACGGAGGTAGGCTTTCCTCGGTAATGGATATTGTGACCAATGATGGAAACGACAGTACGATTCACGCCAGCGGAGGCGCCGGTTTGATATCTGCAGACCTAACCGTTGACGGCCCACTATTTAAGAAAAAGGCCAACTTCAGTATCTCTGGAAGGCGAACATATATTGACCTGCTCGGGAAGCCCATCATCCTCCTCGTTCACGAGGATAAGGAATGGGGCTATTACTTCCAGGATTTTAATGGTAAACTTGTTTTCAACTTAAGCAAAAAGGATAAGCTCAGTTATAGCGGTTACACCGGACAGGACAAGTTTAAAATTCTCAACAAAGAAGCGGGGTTTGGCATTGGAATTTCGTGGGGCAATTCAACTTCCTCGCTCACCTGGAGACATCTCTTCAGCGATAAGCTGGTTCTCAGCACGCAAGTTTACTATTCGGGGTACCGTAGTAAAATTGACATTACACAGGGCAGCTACAAGATGAGGCTTTACTCAGGCATATACGACTGGTGCGGTAAATCAGATCTAAAATTCTATCCTTCTGAAAAGCACGCCATTAAAATCGGTGGCAGCTATACCTTCCATACTTTCTCTCCTACGAACATTGCTACCAATACAGCTTTACAGATATCCGTTGATTTAGATCAGAAAATAAAACAATACAGCCACGATGTGGCGTTCTATGCGAGTGAGGAATATACCATGAACAACAGACTGCGAATTAGAGTGGGTTTGCGATATTCTTACTTCCAGCACGTGGGCCCATTCGATAAATACCTGAAGAATGAATTCGGTGCTATAACCGACACACTTCACTACGGTAGAGGTGAACATGTGGCAGACTACAACAACCTAGAACCGCGGTTATCTACCAGGATTTTACTAAACAACAATTCTTCCATTAAAGTGGCTTTTGTTCAGAACTACCAATATATTCACATGGTCTCCTACGCCACTGTTTCAATGCCCTCTGATATTTGGATTCCTAGCTCCGCTAAGGTTAAACCACAATTTTCTACCCAATATTCTATTGGTTACTTTAAAGATTCCAAAAAGAAAGTTTATGAAGCATCCGTTGAGGTGTACTACAAAACCATGGCCAATCAAATCGAATTTAAAAATGGATATTCGCCAGAAGATGATATTCTCGATAATCCGGAGGACAACTTTGTTTTTGGTGATGGGCAGTCTTATGGAATAGAGTTGTTCATCAAAAAAAGGATGGGCAAAACAACTGGATGGATTGGATATGCGCTCTCATCTACATCCAGAAAATTTCCCGACATCAATGCTGGGGCAGAGTATTACGCCAAGTACGACAGAAGACATGACCTCTCCCTTGTTGCTATGCATGAGATTAACGAAAACTGGTCGTTATCCGGAGTATTTGTATACGCCACAGGCAATGCCACCACCATGCCCCAATCGAGATATGCAATAGACGGCAATATAATTAATGAATATGGCGATCGCAACAATTACCGGCTGGCCGACTACCATCGCCTGGATTTGTCGCTGAGCCATAATCCCAAGAAAAACAAAAACAGGAATTACCAAACTTATTGGAGTTTTGGAATATACAATCTGTACAACAGAAACAACCCGTATTTCATTTATTTCGATGATAGTAATTATTTTAACGAAGGTATTTTTGATACAAAAGCAAAGCAAGTGTCTCTCTTTCCCATAATGCCATCCGTGAGATGGGAATTTTTATTCTAGACAATATGTCACTCGAGGTTAAGATAATATTGCTGTTTTCCGGTGTCATGTTCTTCATGGGCTGCGAGAAGGATATAACAATTGACCTGCAAGATACCGTGCCAAAAATCGTGGTGGAAGGACACATTGAACCCGGCACTCCTCCTTATATCATACTCACACACACTTTTCCCTTTTTCTCTTACGCTGACGTAGAAACCCTCGAGAACCTATTCGTCCATGATGCTGTTATTACCATTTTTGATGGCACTGATCATCATACATTGCGGGAATATTGCAGCGACTCGCTACCGGATTCACTAACTCAGTTTGGAGCATTGTATCTGGGAGTAGATATTGCAGACCTAACTGATCATGATTTCTGCATCTATTCTGTATCAACTGACACGGCCAACCCCGCCGACATACTTGTAGGAGAGTTGGGAAAAACCTATACGCTCAGTGTTACCGTCGGCGGTTTTACATATACGGCAACCACAACCCTAACCTACCCCATCCCTTTAGATGCAATTAGCACTATTGTGCACCCCACCAATGACAGTCTTTTTCATTTGCAAGGAACGCTAAGCGACCCGCTGGGCGTGGAAAGTTATTATCGTGTGTTCACTCAACGAATTGGTATAGATGAATATTTATTACCTACATTTTCTTCGATATTTAATGACAGGCTGATAGATGGACAAACCATAGCTTTGTTATTCAGACGAGGAAAACGAATGGGTGTCCCCGACATTTATACCGGATATTACAGCTATGGTGATACGGTTGTTGTGAAGTTTTGCACGATGGACAGGGCTCACTACGAATTTTGGGAAACCGCACTGGTAGAAATCGACAACACAGGAAATCCTATCGCTGCCGCAACACAGATTGCAACAAATTTGAAAGGAGGAGCGTTGGGTATATGGGGTGCATATGGTGCTATTTATGATACTGTAATCGTAAAATAATAGCCGTATATTATAAGTGAATGTACTCGTTGGCCTTACCTTATAGAAGGCATTATTTTATGAGAATACTCAAACCATATTGCCCCCTATTCTTGCTGCTGGGAATTTTATTGTTCCCCCACGTTGTTCTCGCCCAAAAAACCTACACGGTTAGCGGTTACATTAAAGAAGGTGAAACTGGTGAGGACATGATAAGCGCTACCGTTTACATCAAGGAACTTCTCAAGGGTACAACTACCAACCTGTATGGGTTTTATTCCATTACAGTTCCAGAAGGAAATTACAACCTGATTGTTTCTTACCTGGGATTTGAAACCATTACTCAGGAGATAGGGCTAACAAAAGATCTTCGGGTAAATGTAGAGCTCAAGAGCAAGATGATAACCACTGAAGAGGTAGTTATTGAAGCAGAGCGTGCAGACAAGAATGTGGGTAGCAGCACCATGGGTACCGTTGAAATGGAGATGGAACAGATTCAAATATTACCCGCTCTTTTGGGGGAGGTAGATATTTTGAAGGTAATTCAAATGCTTCCCGGCGTGCAGTCTGCCGGTGAGGGAAACTCAGGTTTCTATGTAAGAGGAGGTGGCCCAGATCAGAATCTCATATTATTGGATGAAGCAGTTATTTACAATGTTTCTCATTTGTTCGGTTTCTTCTCTGTGTTTAATGCAGATGCTGTCAAGAGCATTGAATTGATAAAAGGAGGAATGCCGGCCAATTATGGAGGCCGATTGGCTTCTGTACTCAACGTAACGATGAAGGATGGCAACAACAAGAAATGGCAGGTTGAAGGTGGCCTGGGTGTCATATCCTCAAAGCTCACCATACAAGGGCCCATAAAGAAAAACGTGAGCTCCATCATACTCTCTGGGCGCCGAACCTATTACGATTTATTTTTACCTCTTATCGCCAAGAACAATGAGAATTTCAAGGCTTTTGAAGGATCGGGCTACTATTTCTATGACCTAAACACTAAAATCAACTATAAAATTTCTGACAAAGACCGAATTTTTTTGAGTGGATATTTCGGCAGGGATGTGTTTACATACAAACAAGCGCAAAGCAATTTTACCGTTCAAGTTCCCTGGGGAAATGCAACTATGTCCCTGAGATGGAACCACCTGTTCAACGATAAACTTTTCATGAACACCTCCCTCATATTTAGTGACTACAAATTCAGTTTAGGGATTATTCAAAATGAGTTTGAGATGAAGTTGTTCTCTGGAATCCGGGATTACAATGCTAAGCTCGATTTCAACTACTACCCCGTTATAAGACACAATATTAAATTCGGAGCAAACTACATCTATCACGTCTTTACGCCCAGCAGCGCTTCAGCCTCACAGGGGGATGTTGAATTCGACACTGGTGATATCATTCGGCAGTATGCCCATGAAGGAGCGCTTTATTTTAATGATCAATTTGACTGGACAGACAAGTTTCAAATAAATGCCGGTTTGCGGTATTCCATATTTTCTCACACCGGCCCTTTTACGAGATATAATAAGGACACGCAAGGAAACGGTACGGATACTATTACCTACAAAAAGAATGAGACTATCAAAACATACCAGGGCCTCGAACCTCGTGTTACACTCCGTTACCAGCTCAACACCAAGTCATCGGTTAAAGCTTCTTATACGCTAAACAACCAGTACGTTCACATGACCACGCTGGCAGGCATGTCACTTCCAACAGACGTTTGGATAGGTTGTTCTGATCTTGTAAAGCCACAATTGGGAACTCAATATGCAGTTGGCTATTTCAGAAATTTCCTGGATAATCAATACGAAACTTCAGTTGAGGTCTATTACAAGACCATGAAAAACATGATAGAATTCAAGGATGGACACCTTCCTGGCGATAACGTCGCAGATAATCCGGATAACAACCTAACCTTTGGTGAAGGGGAGTCATATGGTGTGGAGCTCTTCATTAAGAAACGCATGGGAGATCTTACTGGCTGGATAGGATATACGCTGGCCAGGACAACACGTACTTTTGAGGAAATAAACAATGGAGAACCTTTTCCCACCAGGTATGACCGCAGACATGACCTTGCCGTTGTTGCGGCCTATGAGATAGAAAAAAAAGGAAAAAAGGAGGTTAGTGATAGCTTAAAGTTCTTCAAGCGCAATATGAAGAAGTGGGGAAACTGGTTTAGGACCAGGACCTGGGTGTTTGCCGGCAATTTTGTTTACGCTACTGGAGATGCCATCACACTGCCTGTTGCGCGATATATGTATGAGGGAAACATACTCAATGAATATGGGCCACGGAACTCATTCAGGATGAAAGACTATCACCGGGCAGATATTTCTGTAACGGTAATGGGTCGCAAGCGAAAGAGAATACAATCGGACTTTAGCCTGTCTGTTTACAATGTTTACAGCAGGGCGAACCCCTACTTCATCTATTTCGCCAATGAAGGCAATATTGAAGAGGGAACACTCGATATAAAGGCAATTCAAGTTTCACTGTTTCCAATCATGCCTACAATAACGTGGCACTTTAAATTTTGATTATGAATAATCAGCGCGCTTATTTGTTTTTGATATGCTCGGTTACGCTTTGGCTAATCTCCTGCGAAAAGGAGATTACTATCGATCTGCCCAACGTGGAAGACAAGCTGGTTGTAGAGGGGAAAATTGAATACGATGGCATTACCAACACGCCCCCTATCGTCATTCTTACCAAGAGCACCGGATACTTTGAGCCTACTGATCTCAACTCACTGCAGGAACTATTCGTGCACGGCGCTGATGTTACGGTAACCGTTGACAACGTAAACCATCAGCTTACAGAGCTATGCCTGAGTGACATATTAACTCTCATCTCCTCGGGAGTTATCGACTCTTCTTTGGTTGAGGACTTGCTCGGCGCCTCACTTGAAAACCTCATTGGTTTTGAATATTGCCTTTACACCATCATCGACAACTCCCTCTATGGAGAACCAGGAAAGACTTACAAGCTCACAATTACCACAGGGGGAAAAACCTATACATCTACCACCTCCATTCCCGCGCTGAACCCTCTGATTAGTGTTTGGTATTTGGCACAAAAAGATGATACCCTGGGATTTGCATGGGCCCGGATGCATGACCCGCCCGGAAAAGGCAACGCCTATCGCTGGTATGCGCGCAGGATAAGTAAGAATGCTGATGGAGAAGAGAAGGACGCTGCCTTTGTCGCTCCTTTTGGGTCTTCATTTGAGGATAAGTTTATAGATGGCCTGGAGTTTGATTTCGCCTATGACCGTGGACATCCACCTGGAAACCATGATGATGATCCAGGGGAAGCGCCGCATTTTTTCAAGCAAACGGATACCATCGCAATTAAATTCTGCACCATAGAAATGCAGGTTTATGAGTTCTTGAGAATAATGGAAGTTGAAGCCAACAGCAATGGCAGTCCCTTTGCATCCCCTTCTACCATTCCCACCAACATCGACAACGATGGTTTAGGCTTGTGGGCAGGCTACGGAGTAACTTACGACACCATCTACGGTACGCCCTAAAGCGACAATTCTGTCGCCAAAAGCACCCTTGCCATATATAAATATCAATTTGTCTTTTTGTAATATATCCGACAAGCCGGCACCCGAATTTATCGTAATATTGCGGTGCTTTTTGACTGGTAATAATCAAAAAAAGACTGACAAAAATGGCAGAAGAAAATGAACATGTAAAGTGCCTGATCATCGGATCGGGACCAGCAGGATATACCGCTGCGGTTTATGCAGCCCGAGCGGATATGAAACCCCTACTCTTTCAGGGGCCAGAGCCAGGTGGACAATTGATGATTACAACTGACGTGGAGAATTATCCTGGCTATCCGGAAGGCATCAATGGCCCGAAAATGATGGAGGACTTTAAAAAGCAAGCCGAGCGGTTTGATACGGACATAAGGTATGGCCTCGTTACGGCGGTTGACTTTTCAAACAAAGTACACTCTGTAACGGTTGACAACAAAACAACCATTACGGCAGACTCCATTATTATTTCTACGGGCGCTTCTGCCAATTGGCTGGGGCTGGACTCAGAGAAGAAATTAAGAGACAATGGAGGCGGCGTTTCTGCTTGTGCCGTTTGTGATGGCTTTTTCTATAAAGGGCAAGACGTAGCATTGGTAGGTGGAGGAGACTCCGCCTGCGAAGAAGCGAGCTACTTATCAAAGCTTTGTACAAAAGTGTATATGATCGTACGTAAGGACCACCTGCGCGCCTCCAAGATCATGCAAAAACGCGTATTGGAGAACCCGAAGATTGAGATTATGTTTAATCATGAAACGATTGAAGTGCTTGGAGACGATCAGGTAACCGGAGGTAAATTCCTGAATAACAAAACCAATGAAGAAGTCACAATGAATATTACAGGCTTTTTTGTGGCAATAGGGCATACACCTAACACAGCGATATTTAAAGATTACCTGGATATGGATGAAACAGGTTATATCGATCATGAGCCCGACTCCACCAAGACCAAGGTGCCAGGGGTATTTGTGTCAGGGGATGCTGCGGATAGTGAATACAGACAGGCTGTAACGGCAGCTGGAACAGGCTGTATGGCTGCACTCGATGCGGAGCGGTACCTAACGGAGATTGGGATTCATTAAAGATTGCGTTTTGTAATTCGCAAATGATAACACATGAATTTTCTCGCCCACTTATATCTTTCGGGAAATGACGATAGCATTCTAATCGGCAATTTCATTGCAGATTCTGTTAAAGGCTCAACAATTAAAAAATACCCGGCAAGGGTAAAGGAGGGAATTGTGCTTCATCGTAAAATTGATCAGTTCACAGACACGCATCCGGTAGTATTGAAGAGTAAGGTGCGTTTGCGCCCGAAGTTTCATAAATACGCCCCGGTGATTATAGATGTTTTTTACGATCACTTTTTGGCCCTGCAATGGGATGATTATTCCTCCGTACCGCTAAACGATTACGTCAATGGTGTATACAGGCTATTGGAGAAAAATAAAAACAGCTTCCCGGATAGAAGCAAAATATTGTTGCCTTATATGATTGGAGGAAATTGGTTGGAAGGATACAGCCAGCTGGAAGGAATTAACAGGTCATTATCTGGAATGGCAAGGCGGTCAAACTTCATCTCCAATATGGAATTGGCCACCAAAGAACTAGAAAGGGATATTGAATTGTATGAAGCTGAATTCAATGAGTTTTTTCCTCTATTGGTGGATTATGTTAAATCCCTGGGGTATTTGTCTCAGCTGAGAACTTAATAACCCGGCTCATAAAGAAGCGTACCGTATCAGGTTTTCCTTCTCTTATGCCCTCAATCCTCGCTAGCAGCATATCACCTTTGGTACGGGCATAAATAATTCTGTTTGGGAAATCGTGGTCCAGGTTTTGAAATACCCACCCTTTCTGTGTCACCTCAATTAAATCAAAGGGAACAGGAGCTTCATTGTGTGCCACATCTGCATTGAATACTATAACCTGCCCCTCCTGCCTGATGC
>DTRI01000285.1 GCA_012966015.1 Flavobacteriales bacterium
TTGTTTACCAGTTGATAAACTATCCCAGCCACTTATCCTTAACTTCTTACCAACTGATTAACTCATCTTGATTTATGCTGGTCAGGGACTTATTTTTACTAAATATTATTCCGAACTTGTACCTAAAAAGTGTAAGTGCAATAATGAACGGTGTATAGATTGCAGAGAGGATTAACAAAGTCAGTTATGTATGACACTCTTTTACGCTTAGGGTATAATCGGTACAATTTATTAATTGTGAACAGTTCGCAATTAACTAAACTATATCATGATGAGGACCCTGCGCAATTACATCGAAGAATTTGTATCCATGCACTATAGTACGATAATGTATTGTATTCAGATGTTAGCATTTGTAGCAGCACTAGCATTCATTTTTATTGGGATGAACACAATTATTTAACAGCAAATCCCTCAAGCACGACTCATTATGAATCAAAAAATCATCAAATTTCTACTTGTTGCAGCATGTGCTCTGATAGGCAATAATGCAATTTCTCAACTAAACGGCACGTATACTATCGACGGAAGCTCCGCAGCAAGTGCAACAAACTATCAAACATTTGAGGCAGCAGCGTCTGATGTTTCCTCAGGTATTCGTACGGATGGTGGCTTACCCAATGGTTTCGGAGTCACTGGTCCTGTTTTTTTCGATGTCGCTCCGGGCCAGTACTACGAAAAAATAGAGGTAGGCCTCATTTTCGGAGCTACTGATTCCACCAGGGTTACTTTTCGTTCAGCGAATGGCGATAGCACCTCCGTTAGAATTTACTATGACGTGTTTACCCAAATGAATGATGGGGTGGTATACCTTAATGGTGCGGATTATGTGACATTTAGCGCCATTACAATTGAGGCTTCAGGGGGCATCGGGAATTCAAAGGCCGTGGTACTTGGATCTGGGTCGGAATACAATATTTTTTCGAATAATATTATTCAAGGATTTTCTAATTCATCATCTAGCTCGAACTATTCGACGGTATATTCAGAAAATAACAGTTCGAACTATAATTCCTTTATGAACAACATGATTGTGGGAGGAGACTACGGCATGTACTTCATATATGGTACGGGGACATTAATAAGTCAAAACACATTTGACAGCCAATATTACTCCGGGCTATGGTATGGATATTCTTATTCGGGAATCATCAGCGAAAATATAGTGCAGAATCCATCGGGAACATCCACCTATGCTATATACATTTACAGAGCCTATAGTAACAGCAAGGTGGTTAAGAACAAGGTGTTGGGAGACTTCTATATAGGTATTTACATGGCATGGGGTTCAGCATCAACAACAACTCTGGTAGCCAACAACTTCGTTAGTCTATATGGATCTAATGATGCCAAGAGGGGCATATACCATTACTATTCATACAACACAAACTACTACCACAATACTGTCTCAGTTTCAAATTCGAATGCCAATTCGGCGGCGCTTTATACATACGGATCCTACAGCGGAAATAATTTTCGAAATAATATTTTCTCTGCTAGTCAGGGTTATGCGCTTTACGCATATTGGAGCGGTCTTGCAACTATCAGTACATCAGATTACAACAATCTATATACAGAAGGTAGTTATGTAGCTTATTGTTACGGGTGCGGGAATCAAAAGGCCACATTGAGTGATTGGCAAAGCGCCAGTGGCCTCGATGCCAATTCAGTATCTGTTAAACCAGGGTTTTTCTCAACCTCTGATCTGCATTTGGTAAATGCTCAGTTGAATGGAATGGGTGATACCACTACGCTGTCATCAGTAAGTGATGATATAGATGGCGAAATGCGAGATACGTTGGGTCCCGACATTGGTGCAGACGAATTTTCCATTCCTTTAAATGATGTTGGAGTTTTCGCTATAGACTCACCAGCAGCTGCTCCTTACTGCCCAGGACTTCAAACGATAGCAGTGTCAATCATCAATCAGGGGGAGGATACGTTGAATACAGCAGATATAGATTGGAAGGTGAACGGCCTCGCACAAAGCCCGGTGGCCTGGACAGGTGCTCTTCCACCTGATAGCACTGAACAAGTGATCCTTGGTACTTATAATTTTCTGTCTTCCATGTCTTATGACTTAATTACTTATGGTTCCAATCCTAATTCAAGTGCTGATTTAATGGCATCAAATGACACGTCAAAAGTCACGTTTACAACTGCATTTAGTGGTACGTTTACCGTGGGTGGAGTTACTCCTGACTTCGCGACTGTTCAAGAGGCGATTGATGGCATCTTCAGCCTTGGAGTTTGTGGGCCGGTTGTTGTCAATATTCGAGATGGGGTTTATTATGAGCAGCTCATGTTTCCTGAAATACCAGGGGGTTCGCTAACGAATACTATCACCTTTCAATCGGAGTCAGGCGATAGCAGTTTGGTGACAATTGAATACTCGGATAATTGTGATGCGGTTGTGTATATGGATGGTGCGGACTATGTAATTCTCAAGCAACTTACAATAAACCAAACCAATGACGGACGAGTTATTAGGTTCGAGGATGGCGCTAATTTCAATCAAATTCGCAATTGCAGCTTGAATGGTACTGCGTATCAAAGTAGCTCCTCCTGTTATGCAATCGTATATGGTACAGGTTCTTTGGGCACCTATAATACGTTCATGAACAACTATTTTGTAAATGGCAGCACGGGAATTTACCTGTCTGGTGCTAGTCCAAGTTCCCTTTCCGGAGGAAATGTTATAAACAACAACATATTCGAAAACCAGTATTATCAGGCGGTTTATCTTTACTATAATGAGGCCTGTGTCATTAGCAATAACGTAATCTCAACCAACACAACTTATTCGAACTATCGAGGAATATATTTGGGCAATACGCATAATGACATAACTATTTCAGCAAATGATATTTCGGGAAACTTGAATTACGGTATGTACCTCAACAGTTGTAACGATTACCTGGAAATCACTAAAAACAAAGTCCGTGGCGGCAAGAGCAGGAGCCTATATCTAACAAGCTGTACGGGTACTTTAGGAAATGAATCTCTTATTGCCAATAACTTTATCACGGTAACCAATGGGACTGGTGTTTATTCGGCTAATAGTACCTATTGTAATTTCTTTAACAACTCTGTAAATCTGGAATCGGGCAGTTATGCTTTCTATGCTTCTGGTGGAAGTAATGTCCAGCTTTTCAATAATATTCTCACCAATAATAATGGTGGCTATGCGGCCTATATCGCTTCCGCATCCATTATAGACAGCTCTGACAATAACAATTTCTATTCCCCAACCGGTTGTATGGTATATTGGCAGGGAGGTCGCTGCGATCTGCAAGCATTACAAACCTTTACGGGAATGGACTCTAACTCGGTATCCGTTTCGCCAGGTTTTGCATCCAGTACCGATCTTCACGTAAATAGTATTCCGCTAAATGGTGCCGGAGCGTCTTTGGTTCAAATTACCGATGATATAGACGCAGACTCAAGAGGAGTGAACCCCGATATCGGCGCAGATGAATTTGCAGATCCACCAGGAACCATGGATGCAGCTATTACCAGCCTAAGCAACGATGGCACTGCACCTTTCTGTGATGATACTGTTAACATTACAACCACACTGAATAATGTATCCATTGACACATTAAATACAGCGGATATTTTCTGGTCGGTAAATGGAGTTGCTCAGACAACTTACAATTTGGTAGGTGCCCTTCCCACCGGAATGGATTCTATTGTTAATCTGGGTAGCCTTGTTATTGTGGCAGATCAGTCATACACCGTAAAGGTTTGGTCGAGTATGCCTAACGGAGTGAATGATAGCTTAAATGATAATGACACATTGACCACAACCTTTTATGGTGGACTTGCGGGAACTTATACGATAGGAGGGACAACACCAGATTTTAATACGATATCAGAAGTAGGCTCATTTCTGAATAATGGGGGAATATGTGGCGCAGTGACCTTCAATATCCGGGATGGTGTGTACATTGAACAGTTACAGTTAAATAGCATTACAGGTTCTTCAGACAGTACCCACATCATCTTTCAATCAGAATCAGGCGATAGCTCAGCTGTAATTTGGAGCTTTGCTTCAACCAGGGTTGATTCCAACTACACCCTGTTTTTAAACAGTACGGACTACATTACTTTGAGCAACCTGACTTTTTCGGCAACGGGCAGCAGTTTCTCCAGAGCGGTAGTGTTCGATGATGCAGATTCCTTAACGTTTAACAACAATGCATTTTTAGGGAATTCAAATGCGCAGAACGGCAACACTGACCAGGATCTGGTGTATGCCCAGAATGCAACAGGTGATGATGTTCAGTTTTTGAATAACCGCTTTGATGGAGGGGACTATGCCTTGTACTGGGATAATTCTGGATACGGTCAGGGATGCGTTGTTGATAATAACGTTTCGATGAATTCTAACCAGGGATTTTCATTTTGGTATAATGATACACTCAAGGTAACTTCAAATAATGTTACTGCCAAGGTGCGGGGTATTGAGCTGAGGAATTGCCGATACGGGTCGGAAGTGACAAAAAACCGGGTTCATTTATTAGGAGACGGCATGAACACATCTTATGCAGTGTATCTCTATAATTGCACAGGGGATTCAGCCTCACCAGTGCTTGTGGCGAACAATTTTATCATTGCGGAAGGCAATCCGGCTTACCCATCGCATGGGATATTTATGACAAACAGCTCTGATTTTAATTTCATTTACGGCAACTCGGTTAATACAACCAACCAGCATGCCAACAGCTCAGCCTTCTACATGAACAGCGCTGGGTCGAACAATACCATTTTAAACAATATATTGGCAAATTTTGGCGGTGGAGTTGCAGTCTATTCGATTAACTCCATTGTCGATTATATAGTAAAATGTGATTTCAATGCCTTCTATTCTTCAGGAAATTTTATAGGCTTTACCGATGGTTTCAACATACCAAGTTTAAACAGCTGGAGATTCGTTACCGGCACTTCATCACTGGATTCCAATTCGGTTCTTGCAAATCCATATTTCAATTCCACCACCGACCTGCACGCAAACCAAAGTGCCCTCAACAACGCAGGAGAATATTATTCCGCGGTGGGTGATGACATCGATGGTGATATTCGAGATCTTGTCACTCCTGATATTGGGGCTGATGAATTTGATTTACAGCTACTAGATGCCGGAATTACAGAGGTAAACACCATGACCTCATTCATGTGCGACGGTGTCTATAGCTTCTATGCATCAATTCAAAATTTTGGCCAGAACACGCTCACTTCAGATACGATCTACTGGTCAGTAGAATCAATTATGCAGCCTTCTGTTGTTTGGACTGGGTCCTTGGCTACAGGTGAGGAAGATGATAATGTGATGCTAGGCCTTTATGCTTTCGTAGCGGATACCTTGAACTACAATACGTTGGATGTACAAGTTTGGACCTCATCTCCAAATGCTGGAGTGGATCAGAATTCCGTCAACGACACCAATAGCACCTCATTTTATCCTGGGTTACAAGGTGTATTCACAATTGGATCCTCCAGCGGTGCAGATTTTAGTTCATTTACCGATGCTGTTACGTTCTTAAATAGCTCGGGCGGACTTTGTGGTCCTGTTGTATTTAATGTTGAAGACAGTATTTATAATGAGTATGTAGAGCTCTATGAATATGTGGGTAGCTCGGCAACTAATACTATTACCTTCCAGTCTATATCCGGCGATAGCACCGGAGTGGTTCTGACCTATGACGGATGTGGTAACGAATGTGCTGTGGTTTATTTGGATGGCGCTGACTATATTATCTTCAATCAAATAACGGTGAGGCAAACTTCAACATGGGACTACGGTATCATGTTAGAGAATGGAGCTACAAACAATATTGTGCGCAATTGTGTTATCCAAACACCGCCAGAAGAGGGTTACTGTATATACTCAGGAGATAATGATGTTATTGAGGATAACAACAACTCTTTCATAGCAAATCGAATTGTAGATGGTGCATATGGTATTTACTGGTACGGCTGGATTTCCGCCACCAACTCTGGGGAAACAGGACTGACAATTATTGGCAATGACTTTGTCAATCAGGATGAGTATGGAGTTTATGTAGAGTACTTAGATAGTGTCATTGTAAAGAACAACTCCATCGTTAATCTTGCTTCGGCGTATCAATACTACTACGGTATTTATCTATATCTCGACTATACCGATGGGTACTTTGAGGTGACAGGAAACACATTGAATCTTAAACAGGCCTACGCTGGATTATACCTTGAGTACACATCTGGCTCAACAATGCAGCCTTCGCTGGTCACGAATAATTTCATATCAATTGAAAGTACCGGCACCAGCTCGCTTTACGGAATTTACGCTTACGAGAACTTCTATATGAATGTTCACAATAACAGCATCAATCTGATAAGTACGACAAGCACGAATAGTAAATACGCTTTCTACACGGAGTATGGAGCTGGGATTTCAATTCTAAATAACATCTTTTATAACCAAACTGACGGGTATGCATATTATATTGATTACCCGGCAAGCGCTGTTATTGAGAGCGATCATAACAACATCTTTGCTCCATCAGGTACTTTTGGATACTGGGATAACACAGGCACAGAAGCTTCTTTGAGCAGCTGGCAATCAGCCACCGGATTTGACGCAAATTCCTTTTCTATGGATCCACTGTTTTTTACAGATTATGATCTGCACACCTGTAACGCTCAGCTCGATGGAACAGGAATTAGCTCTCCTGTTGTAATGATGGATATTGATGGCCAGCAGAGGGATGTAAATACGCCCGACATAGGAGCTGATGAATTCACAGCCATTGGCAATATCGATCTGGGCTTGGATGATTCCCTGTGCGCGGGTGACATGATGCTTCTCGATGCAGGAGCATCAGATGGTACCTATGCCTGGTCGACCCTTGAATCGACACAGGCCATAATGGTCACAACTCCGGGGACCTATTATGTGGAAGTAAATTCGTCATGCGGCATGGGTATGGACACGATAGTGATTACAGCAGACAACTCATCTGCTGCTGCTGGGTTCACGTATACAACCTCTACGTTGTCAGCTGTATTTAGCAATACCTCTTCCAATGCCACCTCCTATAGCTGGGATTTTGGCGACAGTGGGATGTCGACTGATATGGACCCAATTCATATATACAGTGCACCTGGAACTTATACAGTTACGCTTATAGCTTTTCTGGACTGTAAGAACGACACGATGGTGCAAACCGTCACTGTATGCGAGACGTTGAACTCAGGATTTACTTCTACCTCTAGCTTGCTCACTGCAACGTTCACAAATAGCTCTGTAGGAGCAGCGACATACGAATGGAATTTTGGTGATGGAGATACGAGCTCGCAAGCAAACCCAACCCATGCATACCTAAGCGCAGGAACTTATACCGTCACGCTGATTGGTACCAATGCCTGCGAAACGGATACTTTCGTTTCATCTGTGACCGTGGGTTGCTCGGCTTTAAACGCTAGCTTTTCAAGTACTGCAGCCGGGCAGGTAGTGACGTACGCCAATAATTCCATTGGAGCAGATAGCTATTCCTGGGACTTTGGAGATGGAAATACCAGCAGCCAAACAAACCCCGTAAATACGTATGGCTCCGATGGTGCGTACATGGTGACCTTGATAGCCACAAACGCTTGTACCAGCGATACATTCCAAACCCAGATTAATATCAATACTACGGGTATAATAGAAACATCTTTAATAACCGGGATGGAACTATTTCCTAATCCCAGTCACGGCGCTATTACCCTTCATGTTGTAATGGAAGCACCCGGCGTGGTTCATACCGTAATCTATGATCTTGTTGGAAAGAAACTATATGCTGAAGAATCGTACAAACAGCGAACCTATTCAGAAAATATTGAATTGGGCAATCTCGCCAAGGGGATTTATTTGATAAGGGTTGAATCCTCGGGAAATGTTGTTCAACGCAAATTAATATTAAACTAAATGCAAGATTCAATGAAGTAAATAAAGGACATCGGCCTGCCTGGCTATGCTACCAATGATTTTAACAGAAGCCCTATACACCCCCTCCCCTGCTTAGAATCACTTACTTCTGTAGCATCTGGGTAGGCCAGTCCATTGCAACGGTTTACTAAGACATATTTATTGCAATTCTAAGATCGATCATATAAAGATTAATTCTGGGTTTATCTCAGGATACGGGGGGGTAAAAAGAACATCTAATCTAATTGTACATAATTACTTTACTTTTGCCCGTTAACCAAAATTTAAGAGAACATGGAACCAAAAGTTAGTATAATAATGGGAAGTACTTCTGATATGCCGGTTATGCAAGAAGCGGCAAAAGTACTGGATGAACTCGAAATCCCCTTCGAAATAAACGCTCTGTCGGCACATAGAACTCCTGAAATGGTGGCAGAATATGCTGCGGGCGCCTATGATAGGGGCATAAGGGTTGTGATAGCAGGTGCGGGAGGAGCGGCACATTTACCCGGCGTTATGGCGGCTTTTTTCTCGCTACCCGTGATAGGTGTTCCATGCAGATCTTCGATTTCTCTGGACGGATGGGACTCCGTTCTATCGATACTGCAAATGCCCCCTGGAATTCCCGTTGCTACAGTAGGTCTTGACGGTGCTAGAAATGCAGGTATTCTTGCCGCGCAAATGTTAGCAATTGAAAATGAGGAAATACACATCAGGGTGAAAGGGTTTAAAGAAAACTTAAAGACCAAGATTACAAAGGCGAATGAAGACTTGAAAAAATTTGAATTTAAATTTAGGGTTTAAGAGCGCATTTATTAATCGGGTAACCAATACATAAATGGTGCGTCTTTTTTACCCTTGTGAAGAACTAAAAACAAACGATTTATATCTATACAAGCAATTACTTAAACCTTATTTATAAAATCAATATTATGAGAAAATTAATAGTAAGTTTTGCAATCCTTCTTGTATTCACTACGGCAATAAGGGCACAGCTGGCCGGAACCTATACCATAGGTGCTACGGGCAACTACGTAACTTTCACTGAAGCTGTTGATACCCTTATCTCGCAGGGGGTTTCAGGGCCTGTTGTCTTTAATGTACAGGACGGAAATTATCCTGAACAGATTACGATTCCGGCTATTGCTGGTGCCAGCGCGGCCAACACCATTACTTTCCAATCTCTCTCTCTTGACTCTACCGC
>DTRI01000286.1 GCA_012966015.1 Flavobacteriales bacterium
GCCCTGGGCCATTACTACACACAAGGGGTATGCCAAGTGCAAGAGATTCCAGCTGGGTTATTGGGTGCCCCTCCCAATAAGAGGGAATTACAAGGCAATTCAGCAAAGCATAGAATGACTTCATGTTGGTTATATAGCCAACATATGTAACTGAATCGTTGAGGCTGTAGTTGTTAATCAGCTTTTTCATGTTCTCCGCATCAGGGCCTATTCCTGCCATCAAGAACTTTATCCTTCTTCCCGGTTGTCCTGCAATCCCTTCGGACTTAAATCGTTTGGCGATTTTAACAAACTCTCTCCATCCTTTTCTCTCCACTAATCTTCCCGCAAATCCCACAACAAAGTCGTCCGGCTTTATTCCCCAGGTGTTCTTCTCAAGGTGGTTATAATTAGAGAGCTCTACCCGTGCAAATTTCTCTGTGTCCACAAAATTGTAAACTACTTCTATCTTCCGTGCCGGAATTCCCGCCCTAACAATCAGCTCTTTTTTTACCGCTTTGGAACATGCAACAAATTGATCTACATGATGTTGAAAAAACCTGAGCAATGCAGGAAGCAGTACACCCTTTTCAAATATGTCACCGTGCTCATGAAAAACCAATATTATATTCGGCTGAAACAAACGCTTCACCAGGTATCCAAATACTTGTGATCTGGGTAGATGACAATGTAGCACATCTATATCCCTCTTCTTTATTATGTTTGTTAATGCTCTCAATGGCCCTGGGGAATAACGGCTATGCGACCTGTAGCAGCTCACATTTTTGTGCTCGACAGAAATTGACGGTACAGTACGCCTTAAAGAGAACAGATGAATGTCAAAGTTCTCCCTCTCCGCCTCAAAATACGATTTCAGCAACGTTTGGGCCCCACCCAACCAGAATGTATCAATAATGTGCAGCACCTTCATCCTTCAGAATAAGTGATTTCAGGTTCATGATCGAAATTCTCTTCTTGTTCCACTACATAGATTGGCCTATTCTTGCTCTCATTGTAAATCTGACCAACATACTCCGCTAAAATCCAGATCAAAATGAACATGAACCCAATAAAAACAAATGTTATTACACTCAACCACTTGTATAATTGATAGACTTCGTTATTGATAAATGTATCATAAGTGATATAGGCCAAAAAGGCGGTGCCAGAAAATATTGACAAGAGCCCGATGACCAACCCAAAACGAATCGGCAACAACGAAAAATTCAGTATGCCAGACATACCCAACCGAACCATTTTCAATAAGCTGAACCCAGTGGTGCCGTGAATTCTCTTAGGTCTGTCGTAGTCGAGAACTGCGTGCCTGAATCCCAGCCACGCAACCATACCTCTGAGATATCGGCTCTTTTCTCTCATTCCCTTCAGCTGCTTAAGCACTTTTCTGGTAATCAAGCGAAAATCTCCAATATTGCCGTACACCTCCGTGTCAGAGAACTTCTCCAACAGCTTATAATAAAGAGAGGCTGTAGCCCTTTTGAAAAAGCTCTCATCTCGAAAGGCCCTTCTTGCAAATACAACTTCATAGCCCTCTTTCGCTTTTTCGATCATTGCCGGCACAATTTCCGGTGGATCCTGAAGATCACAATCCATGGTGACTATATAATTACCTCTGGCGTAATCCATTCCCGCCGTTAAGGCGGCTTGCTGGCCGAAATTTCTGGTAAGCACCATATATTTAACGCTGGTATCTTTATGGGCAAGGTCCGCCAGGACTTTCACGCTATTATCAGTGCTGCCATCATTCACAAAAATTAGCTCCCAACCAAAGCCTCGATCCGCCAACGACCGCTTTAAGCCTTCATACAGCAAGGCCACATTCTCCTCTTCATTGTAGACCGGAATCACTACAGAAACAAATGGTGCTGGGTTGCTCATACCATTGAAAAACTGAATGCTTTTTGCAGAAGTAAATATAACTAATTCATGTCATTTATGAAGTAGATAAACTGAAGACTTTAGATATTTATGATGTTCAAGTAATTTCAAATGCCTTTCTTTTTATTCAATTTATTTTGCCGATCCTCATCAAAATTTTATATTACCAACAATTACAATGTTGCTTGCTAGGAAGGCCAAAACTTATGCAATTCATATCTATTTGCTGGTTACACTAAACGACTGTTGGGTATTGTCACGCTTAAAGTTTCTGGTGATTCCAAAGAGTGTCGCAATTAATTAATGGCTTTATGAATTTCTTACGCTTAAAAAAAGCTGCTATCATGTCCGCCTTCTTTGTGGTTGGCTCAGTATTCGGAATTGAAGCTGTAGATGTGCGATCCATTGCAATGCTATTCGTTATTTTATTTGGAGCAATTGCGCTTATTGGTGTATTGGACATGCTTTCAAGCACCATCTTAAAAAGCTACCCTCTTCTGAGTACGATTGCCCATTTTGTTTTCGCTCTTGTAGCCTTCAACGTTGGGTATATGGCCTTTCAGGACCTTAGCTTAGAATCGCTTTACCTTTCGTGCTATTTCGGCCTACTCCTAAGCGGAGGCTATCTGCAGCATCAAGTAATTGATTATGAAAGAGACTTAAAGTCGTCGGTTAAAACCCTTGCCGTTAGGTGGGGAGTTGCAAAAACCGAATTTGGATCACTGATACTATTTACTCTTGCTGCGATTATTTGGCTACGCTATTTTAACCTGGGTATGATAGGCAATGAAGAATTCGTTCCATTGATGGTTGCCTATCTTATTCAAGCAACGACTTTTATCAGATATAGAAACAGATTGCACCAGGATCGTATCGATTACCGAAGTGGTTACCGATTTGTTTATTTTGTTGCCTTTGTTCTGATTGCCGTTCTCAAGCTTTGGAAGTTGTAGGCATTCATTAGCATTTGGGTCTCTCAAAGCTTGGCAACAAATCGATAAACTAAGTAGTCTTTAAACAAAATTACAACCCTGCCTTTCAGGCGGGTTCTGTAAAAGCTAAGTATATTGACTTGATGAATAGAATTTTGCCAGCTATCCAAGTGTTGTGTCTGTTGTTTATTTCAGTAGCTTTTGGCTATTACTTTTTCCATGACTTGGAGGCGATTAAAGAGGAGGCTCAAGGCCCTAGCTCCATCAGTGTTAAACACAAACTGCAGTTTTCCTTTGCGAGTGGATTTTACACCGAAGCTATTGCGCTTAAGATCACGAATCCCAAAGACGACTCTTGCACAATATTCTATAGCCTCGATCATCACATTCCGGATGACTCGTCTTTAAAATACGGCAGTCCAATCTACTTAGATTTCAGCAGCAATGTTTCCGATGAAACGGCACATCCTCAACACCGTGCAACACTCGTACGGGCTATTGCATACCGAAACGGAAAACCCATATCACATGTTAGAACGGGCGTGTTTTTTATCGATTCTATGATCTTTTTAAAATATCCCTACCCTATTCTGTCACTTGTTACAGAGCCTGATTTCCCCGCTGGTGTGGACACAATTGAAATAAGCACCCACATAACCCTTGTTGAAAACAACGGTGTTGTTGGCCTTTCGCAAGATGCCGGACTTAGGATACTTGAAAAACAGCTCTTGCAACCAGGGTTAGGATTGCTAGAACTTATCTCAAGAAAAAAATACGGAACACGCTACTTCAACTACCCAATTCATAAGCAGATTAACGCACCAAAGTTTCCACGTTTTGGACTTAGGAAATTGCCGAATAATCTGCTCAATGTGATTGTCGAGGGCAAGGATGTTGTAAAAATTGACACTGCTATAGCAAGTCCTTATGTGGTGTACATAAATGAAAGGCTGGAGGGCATTTACATAAGTGAACCATTAACTTCGGATAGCGTTGCCACCTACTCTGATTAATACTCCTCTAAACCTAGATTGGCATTTGTAAAGCCCGGTTATTGTTGAATTCTGCTCCCCGCTTTCCTCGCCAGATCAGAGTAGTACAGCGCTTTTTGCGAGTTCCCTTGTTCTTTAAAGTAATCACTTAAATTTAGGCACAGCTCATAATTTTCCAGAGCAAGCGCTGCGGCTTTTTCAAAATATTCCACGGCAGTCGCCTCATCAGATCGCTGTAAATAATAATTGGCCATATTCATATATGGAATTTCCGAGGAAGGGTCAATTTCCGTTATTTTTTTATTTAACCTGACCGCTTGTGAAAAATCGCCGAGCTTATGGTACAAATTAGCCAGGTTGGAAATAGACTTGATATCCGTTGGCTGCAATTTAATCGTCCTTTGATAATATTTAATTGCTGTGCTACTATTACCTGTCTGATCCAAACAGTAAGCCATGTTAAAGGAGGCGATCGCAAATGATGAATCGGCTGATAGGGCTTTTTGAAAATAAGGTATTGCAGTTTCATATTCCTGAAAAAAACTGTAGTAAACAGTCCCTAGATTATTCAAAGCATGCTTATCATTTGCATCTAATTCCAAAACGTTATTAAAGAACTTAATAACCAGCTGCAATTTATCCCGATTCTCATTCAACTCAGAGGTATTCGCTGGGTTTTGGTTTATGTTACGAAGAACCTCACTGCCTGCCAATGAATTTGCATAAAGAGATTTTTCTAGGTTTGGAATGTCGTGCAGGTATAGCGTAAGGTGATTCTTCCAATCGTAGTTTCTGGCAATCGTTTTTACACTGTATGGAATGATGATTAGCGCCAACATAAATGCCAACTTTAACTTAATGCCACTCCCTGTTAAACTGGATTTAGGGTCCAGTTTCATGATTTTGAAAATAAAATATGCCAAGGCAATACAAAAGCCCAGTGAAGGCATATAAAGGAGTCGTTCACCTATTATACCCGGTATTTTGAACAAAATGTTGGAGAATACAAAAATCGTGGCCAGATAATATAAGATAGCATATGAGAGCACGTGCTTTTTTCTCAATCTCATCAGGGCATATCCAAGAAGCATGACGTGAATAATTACCGAAATAATAACCCAAGTATCGCTCATCCCAACCACCGATATATGGTCGAAGCCATAATAAAACAGAAGTGGGTGCGGTAGAAAAAGAAGCTTTATATATACCAACAAGGTGTAAAACCCAGTTCCAATAAGATCCGAAAATCCAGTCTCATTAACCAAGGGATTCTCAAAATAAAAAATCTCCCGGTGCTCTGGTGGAAGGAGGGCTGTAGGCAAAACCATCAGAGCATATGTTGTTATGGCTAAAGAGGCCAACACACCCAATGAAATCATTACTGTTTTTGAAATATGAATGGCATTTAATCTACCGTAGAACTCTTTGAGCTTATTCAAATATGTGCTAAACAACATATTCTTGTCAATAAAATATATAAGGTAAATGACCAGCATGGGATAGGTGCTAAACATCAACCCACGACTTATTTCTTCAGGCTGAAAGTGCAATATTTTGTACACGTACTCGGTCACAAGCATTGCAACCAATCCGGCAATAAAGTAAGGATTGACAAATAACTTTTTCCAGTTCTGCCCCGCCACGCGAATTGACATAGTTAGTTCCATAACCAATAAGACAAAAGCAAATAGTAAAAACGAGCGATCGAGGATCACTTCTGCCATCACAAAAAACATAAAGCCAATAAGCAATATTGAATTTGAACGAAATCGCCCTCGAGAATCAGCCCCGTGTGACATTTCAATAATTAAATTGCGGATGTAGAGAAAATAAGGAAGAGATATAAAAACGAGGAGCGGTTTGATCAATTCAAATTTCAACACAACCTCATTAAATATTGCCAAGGAGAAACATACTCCAATAATAAGTGCGTTTTTGATGCTTAGAATGAAGCTTGAATCGCGCCTTTTACGTCTGCTACTATTCCATTGATCTACAAAAACAAGTGAGATAACGCCAATTAAATAATAACCATTCAAGGTTACGCCCGCAACATAAAATCCTAGTCCAACAAACGGCAGGATAAGTCTCGTGATCGGAACTCCAATATTTGTGACTGCCAGATTAATAGAAAGCTGGGATTTATGAATAATTGGCAGGGATATCTGACTAAAAAAATACAAAGTGAGGGGAATAACTACCACAAACGTAGCTGCATTTTGCTTGGCAAAAAATCCAATAATGAAAAGCAATATTCCTCCAATAATATAGAGCACGCGAAATGTGTCTACGGATTTGAACAGCAATCGTAAAGCAGCCAAGCTGCACAGAAAACTAATCAACTCCTCCCGGTTTTTTAGACTAGCCACCACTTCTGTATGAATCGGATGAGCCATAAATAGCAGTGAAATTATCATGGGAAAGAACAAATGATAGTCCTTGAGTAGGTTCACCAATAGTAGGAAGAGGAATATACCCGTGAATGCATAAATCAACACATTAATGAAATGACTGATGTGAGGGTTGTCACCAAACAATTGATATTCCAGCGCAAAAGTACTTTTGGTTATTGGCCTGTACCCGTAATTGTATTCCTCCGTTATTCTGTAGTTTGTTGTGAAGATTTCCGGAATGGCGCTGATCCCTCCTCTGATTTGATCGTTGTTCGTGACCATCTCATCATCTAATGCATATTCATTCTGTATCGTGTTTCCATACAGCACAAAGGCAAAAACAAACAACACAATACAGATTAGGCGCTGTAATTTCCTGTTATCCATTGGCATTAGATCCTCAATTAGCTTATTTTACCTGAAGCTCAATAATATTGCTGTTGATGGTCGGAGGCATCATATCATCTGAAACCGACAGTCTAATTTCGTAAAAACCAGGCTCATCTGGCGCTTGAATATTTAAATCTATCCACTCTCCATCGTTCATAGCTCGATTGATTTGTAGGTCAGAACTGATACTTACGAGTAATTCTCCTTTTGAAAATATATGAACGCCTACGTGAGGTGCTGTCCCATTTTCATCAAAGTCTTGGGCTATATCAGATTCGACAATCCATCTTATTGGAAAGGCTATGGCTTCACCCGCTCGGGCGCTTAATTCTTGATCCTTACTTGCAATCTTTACATTCGAATAGGATTTGAAATTCTCTATTGTCCCGTAGAAGTATTTTCGTCCCAGCACACTGTTTATCGAATCCGTTGTGATAGATAGCTTATTCTTTGATATTAGAACAACCTGTTTACCCTGTAGGTCCTGTTCCGTATCCCATAAATCATATTGGGTTGTTCGCCCTGATATGTCGCTAAGCACGTAGGCCACATTATTAGAGTAGTAATTGTACTTCACAATATCATCATCTAAGAAAATGAGCGGCTTGCTATCACCTACTCTGTCCATTTCTTTCGCCCATACTTCCCATTTGTGATAATCCGTATTTAACGCCCATGACGGAGGCAAGATGTCGACCATAAAATATAAGCGGATAGCAACCACCAGCAAAATATTAATTGGAAAGAGATAAAACACCCATTTTGCGAGTTGCTTTTTAGAATCCAGATACGTATAAGCAAGTAAAACCATTGGAATTACCGCGGAGCTGGTCCAATGTGGCATAACTTTAAATTGAAAAGTGGCCAATAAAAAGAAGCCGAACATGCCCACCAACGTATATTTCAACCCCGATTCGAATTTCCCCTTTGCGTTGTGCCTAATAGATGCGAATAAAAAAAGTGCTCCTGTAATAGGCCCGGCAATAAGTATCTGCCCGATGATGAAATCTATCATGTTGGTTATCTCGAATGGCTGAGAAAGGCTATCAAACAAATGGTATCGCAAGCTCACAAATCCGTGATCATACTGCCAAAATACAGCTGGCACAAGCAGAACCATACTCAATCCGATCGATAGATAGAATGACTTTCTTTTGAGGAGGGAAATATTGGAAGCGAGAACAAAAAATATTATTAGCAGGCCATAGTGTTTGCTGTATAGCATTGCCGCAGCATTGATTCCTAATAACAATGCCAACAGAATACTGTCTTCGTTAAGATATCGTCGGTACAACAGGAAAAAAGTAGCAGTAAAAAAAATTAGCGCATTATCGCACATAGCCATAAAACCTCCTATACTTAAAATGGCAACCGAAGAAACAATGACCGCGAACAGAAGAAAGTTGGCCGGCTTTAGAATCTTCTCCAAGAGGTAGATGGAGAAGACATTGAGCAGAACAAAGATTATCCGGGTACCCAGATCGCCTGGGATAAATAAATTGCCCATATAAATGAGAAAGTTGACCATTGGTGGCTGCTCCAGATAACCCCAGGATAATTTTTGCGCGCAGAACCAG
The DNA here is from genome assembly GCA_012966015.1 of Flavobacteriales bacterium. GTDB lineage: Bacteria > Bacteroidota > Bacteroidia > NORP154 > NORP154 > NORP154. The sequence goes on from DTRI01000286.1 coordinate 8,160, forward strand.
TAAAATGCCTCATCATGAAATAAATCTGTCCATGTGGCCTGTATGATGCCAAAAGCCAACCAGCACCCATAAAACACGAATTTGAGTGGTACGTTGAAACCTGAAATAGCAATATATTTCATTGAGATTATGATTTGCATCAACAAAGTAAAACAAATGTCGCAAAGAATAATATCGACAGAATCGTCTTACCTTTACATATAGACTCAGCTTTGGAAATGGATGCAGTAGAGAAAAAGACAATTACCCCTGAACAGGACAGTTTGTCCACCTATTTGAGCAAGATCTGGGATCACAGGTCGATGATTATACTTCTCGCCTCAAGAGAAATTAAGGGAAAATTTACGAACACAAAAACGGGTTTATTAAGCGTGTTTTTTCAGCCTGTCATCTATGTGGTTGTTTACACGATATTTTTTCAACAGCTTATTAAACTTGAGGTTGAATCTCCATATCCCTTATTTGCTTTCACGGGGGTGATCGGATGGTTATTGTTCAGCAATCTGGTAACGAGCATTGGGACTTCGGTGTCAGATTCACAAAACCTTATCACCAAGGTGTATTTCCCCAAGCTCATATTGCCTCTGTCCAAAATACTAGTTGGCTTATTCGAGTTTGTTATATCGCTGGTGATCATGCTGCTTCTAATGGTTGTGTTGTCTCACTTTGAGTTTTCAGTTAACACATTGCTTTTCCCTATTTTAATCTTGATGAACGTTATGATAGCAATGTCAATCGGCATTTGGTTTAGCGCATTGTCGTTCAGGCATAAGGATTTAAACCACATCGTACCTCATATCGTAGGCTTTGGAATTTGGCTCACGCCTGTATTTTATCCGTCGACTTTGATTCCTGATGATTTCCTTTTTGTTATCTATTTAAATCCGGTCGCAGCTGTAATAGAATCTTATCGATGGTTACTCTTGGGTCAAAGTGCACCTTCAGCATACTATCTAATTTCTTTTATCTCAGTCTTCATTCTCCTGATCAGCGGGTTGTTTTATTTCCGAAAGGTGGAGGATAAAATCGTAGACTATGTCTGAGCACTTCATTATATTTGAGAATTAATCCTATAGAGAATTATGAGAACCATATTCAAAGACCCAGCTCTTCAAGAAAAATTTGACCGGGATGGATTTGTCGTTACTCCCGGCTTCAATCAAGAGGAGATTTCAAGGATGAATGATCTTTATAAATCCATCTATAACGAAGATCAAAGCGAAAAATCAGGATACCACTCTTTGTTCAACATGGACTCCAAAGACCAAGTGGCTCATTCGAATAAGGTTTTAAGCGAAATACACCATAAAACAATTCAAGACATTGTTCATAATTACAGAATCCTGGTGGGCTCATTTTCTATTAAGGAACCGAATACGGAAGGATACCTTCCTCTCCATCTGGACTGGTCGATTGTAGACGAAACCAAGCACATCTCTATGGGTACGTGGTCGCCGTTGATTGATGTAGATTTAAAAAACGGGAACTTTGCACTACTTAAGGGAAGTCAAAAGTTCGGATACACCATCAGGGGGAGCCGGGTATGCTTCATTTATTCTGATGAGACTCATCCAAGCATTTTGCAGGCGATGAAAGACGGTTACGAAATTGAATGCCTTGAGATGAAAGCAGGGGATCTCTTGTTTTTTGACCATCGCGTGGCTCATTTTTCAACCCCCAATTTCACTGATGAGGTTCGAGTTGCGGCAGCAACAATGCTAATTCCTGAAGAGGCTCAATCAGTGCATTATCATGTTCAGGATGACGAGTCTATCGAAATGTTTGAAACAGAGGATATCTTTTATATGGCCCATGAACTCAATACCAAACCATCAATTGGAATTAAAAGCATTGGTATAGCCAGGACCAAAACAGGTTCAGCCTTGCAAGAACAAATGAATGATGCTCTAACCATCGAAGTTCCCGAGCTTGAAGGTGGCACCCCTTCTGTTAGTCAATATTAGTTCGTGATAAGGGCGTCTTTCAGATCCCAACAAAAAACGCCTATCAGCGTATGATCCAAGTTTTTAAAGACCAGTCATTACAGGAGCATTTTGAAGAGCATGGATACGTAACTATCCCCTTCTTAGAAGCTGAGGCGTTGGCTAACCTTACCTCATTTTCCGCATCTGATTTAGAATACAAGGATCAAGGTTTTTACCACGTATTTCTAAACAATGATCTGGCGCTTAGAAATAAAGTTGTTGACGTGATAAAAAGCCAGTTCGAGACTCCGATGAAAGAGATCTTTCATGAATCAACTATTGTTTACGGCAGCTTTACAATAAAAGAGCCTGGACCTGCAGGCGTTAAGGGTTCCCATCAAGATTGGACTTTGACCGATGAATCTGCATATCCATCAATGACATTATGGTGCCCGCTCGCTGATGTTGACGTTGATAACGGTTGTTTGGGCGTGTTGAAAGGCAGCCATAAATTCGCACTTAATATTCGTGGCGTAAATACACCGAGTGAGTATGCTGACATCGCTAAAGAGGTTGAAGAAGATCATATGACCTTTATCCCGATGAAAGCGGGAGAAGCAATAATCTTTAGCTCTAGCTTGCTTCACTACTCCCCTGAAAATAAAAGTCAGAATGCAAGGCTTGCAGCTGCATGCGTTTTCGTGCCCAAAGAAAATCCGTCGTTAAGGATGTACTACAAAGACGAACAGGAAGCCTCTTCAAAGTTGGAAATATTTGAAGTCCAGCCAGAATATTTAATTGAACGAGACTATTTCAATATAACCCGACCAAAGGATTTAAAGAGCCTAGGGCAAATAGACTACAATTTTAAAATGCTGACGCAAGAAGAGTTGCATAGTTTTATTTCCAAGAGGGGTGGATCGCCAAAGGGTGAGCTTTCAAAGGATATTGGCTCCCCCACATTAAATGTGGTTGATCTTTCGAAACAATATTTCGTTGGTGATAAACCAAAAGGATTGTTCAGTATTTTCAGTAACAATGGTAAAGGGAATAAAGGCGAAGCTGAAAGGGAAAACTGGGCTCTAAATAAAGTAACCTTTAGTTTAAATAGAGGGGATGTCTTGGGATTATTCGGACCTAATGGATCTGGTAAATCGACGCTACTGAAGGTGCTTAGTGAGGTGACCAAGCCAACTGGTGGGCTGATAGAATATCAGGGCAAATTGATGGCTATTTTAGAATTGGGAACGGGGTTTCATCCAGATTTAACTGGAAGTGAAAATATCTACTTTAATGGGCGTTTACTGGGTATGAGCAAGGCCGATATTCAATCGAGATACGAGGAAATTGTTGCCTTTAGTGGGATAGGAGACTACATCAACAGCCCCGTTAAATATTACTCCTCTGGAATGTATTCAAGACTCGCATTTTCAGTATTTGCTCACATGGAGCCAGATATATTACTGCTTGACGAAATATTCTCCACTGGGGATGAAGAATTCAGGGATAAATCCTCCAAGAAGATTTTGGAAATGGCTGATCGAGGTACTACTATCATATTGGTTTCCCACAATATGGATGAGCTCTTCACGGTCTGTAATAGGTATGCCCTCATGGAAAATGGAGTGTTCTCAGATCTTGGAAGTTCCACCGTGCCTGTGTACGAATACCTTAAATCTCTTTTGATAAAGAGAAGTGTTTCTAATATTTCTGATTCTACAGATTTGGAAGAAAGTAAACAGTTACGGCTAAAAGAATGGGACGTTCGAGATACTGTCAACACCAACAATGAGCAGATTTGCTTGACGAGTATGTCAGTAAGGGCCTCAGAGAAAGATTTTGCAAGTGAACTCTTAATCACCGATTCAATTTCTATTGAACTTATTTACAAATTAATTGACGGTGAAAATGAGTGCCAAATTGCATTTGCTCTGCTTGACATTTTCAATCATGAGTTATTCGGAGATTCGACATTTTTCCATGTGGAAACCAATAAGCAACTCAAATCAGGTGACTACAAAGTAACGTGGCAGATTCCTGGCAATATCCTCAATTCAGGCACCTATAAATTAAACTTGCGAATAAAGAGTGGCAATCGAATTATAGTGAAGCTAAACGAAGTTGTTCAATTTGAGGTTGTGGACCATGGCTCAAAAAATACTGAGCCCAATTATCGCTATCCTATTAAAATAAATTCCACCCTCGGTATCGAGGAGCTATCAGGAGGGTCTACAGGTCCAGTTTAGCCCCACATTATTATCTCTTTTTCATCTTTTGAAAGAGTCGCAAATCCACCAATGGTAGTACGATTATTTTCACCTTCCACGTCCTTCACTCGATGCCAAATTCTCCCTCCAGCAAAAAGGATCATATCGCCTGCTCTGGGTTGAATATTCATTGTCTTTAAATTCTCCAGGACATCGTTGCGCTCCTCATTACTTAACTGCTCAGCGCCAACAACCGACTCAGGACTTTTTGGCCAAACTAAGTCAAATAAGGCTAGCTCACCTCCAGCGTCAGGTTGTTCAACTAAAATGAAAAAGCTCAGCTGACCTTCCAATTTTGCAATCTCGTCAAGTAGAATGATTTCAGGCATCTTATAATTAAAGTCATTACCCACATGAGCTCCAATAGCACCCTTATAGGGGTAACAAACACGGATACTTGCTGGTATGAAGCTCTGATTCGTATCATTGCGGGGAACAACAACACGACAACTTTGAGCCACCGCACCAATTGTTTCCATAATGCGCCGTTCAATGTCAATCTCAAATACCTCCTTCAATTCAGTTCTGAACTTGTCGGACATTGAGAAATAATCTTCCAGCTTAAGGAGCTGAAAGTTACCCTCGGTAGTATTTACTTTTTTCCCATAATACTCGCCAAAAGGCATTGCCGTTCTATCTTCGGTTTTCCAAGTGGGGAAATTGTTTTTAAAAACTTGAAGTTCAGCCTCTGACAATACACCTCTGATGAGAAAGCCATCTAGCTTACCCTCGAATATATCCTTGAAACCATTGGGAAACTGATCTAGGTTTCTTACGTCTACATCTGTCCAATTATACATGCCTTCAATCTTCTTCATGGCCATAGATTCTACTTGATAATTCTCTCTCGGATTCGTGGTCAGTGCCTCTCTCTTTTCTTGGGTGCTCAAAATTATTTAATTTTACACGTTTGAGGAATCAATTTCGTAAGATCCTGCTAATATGAGAACAGTATTTAGAGATCCAGGCCGTGAATTAGCCTTTAACTCAGATGGATACGTTATTGTTCCTATGCTTAGTAAATCTGAAGTTGATAAATTGAGAAAACTGTATAGCTCCCATACAAGTGACACATTCGATGAAGGATTTCATACTTCGTTTTTATCCAAGGATGTAGAATTCAAAACGATTATTTCCGATACCTTCAAAGAACTGTTCAAGGATAAACTGGAAGATCTTCTAATTGATTATCGAGTTCTTTTCACACATTACCTGATTAAAGAGCCAAATACCTCCTTTAAGTTTAATTTGCACGTCGATGCCACAACCGTTGATGAGACTAGGCATCAATCCTTGACTATTTGGTGCGCGCTGGAAGATACGGACGCCACTAACGGAGGATTATTTGTTTGGAAAGCTGGACACAAATCTGTCCACGGATTCAGATCCGTATCCCAACACAATCCTGTTGACGAGAGTGTTGGAGAGCAAGTAGATAAGGTAAATATTGTCCTAAAAAAAGGAGAGGCACTTATCATGAATCAAAAGCTACCTCATGGCTCCATGCCTAATCCTAGTAAAAACAGAAGAATAGCTGCAGGCATTCACCTAGTCCCGCAAGAAGCTAAGAGCATTATGTGCTTCAAGGAAAGTGAAGAAACTCTTTCCATTTATGAAATTCTCAACTATAACTTTTACATAGATGGTTTTGAAGGAGATAATTCAAAGAACTCCAAACATTTACAATTCAAATACAATGAAAGGACAAGTTGGACGGGGTTATCAGCAGAAGACAATACTAAAGTTGAATCAAATGGAAGTGCGGAAAACGTTTGATGACATAGACTTGCAGCAAAAATTTGAGGAAAATGGTTATGTCATTGTTCCCTTTCTTGCTGAAGATGAAGCTAAAACACTCGTAGACTTTTACCTCGAGAATAGGCTAGAGCAACATTCAAGCGGACTACATAGCAGCATACTTCATGATGATCCCGTTTTTAAGAAAGGCTCATTTGAAAAAATTACTGCTGCCTTCGAGCTAGAGGCGCCTAAATATTTAACCGATTATGTGCCAATACTAGCGCAGTACTTGGTTAAGGAGGCATTTACCGATGATCGCTTTAAGCTACATCTTGACCCTGCCTTAACCGATGAGTCAAAGTACACCGCGGTGAGCATTTGGTGTGCTCTCGAGGATATAACTAAGGAAAATGGTGCTATGTTCGTTAATCCCAAGGGCCACAAGAACGTATATTTTGCTCGTGCTTCCGGGCCTCCGATATATTTTTCGGAGCAGATTCAAAGTGAGACAGCCGTGAAAGTCATAGAATTAAAAAGAGGAGAGGCTTTCATTGCCAGTCAGAAGATTCCTCACGGATCAATGCCTAATAACACGGATAAACCCCGAATAGCAGCTAATCTTCGTTTAATCCCTAGAGAAGCTGATAATCTAATTTATTACAAAGAGCTCAATGGAGATCTGTCTATCTATAAGGTATCTCAAGATTATTATAAACACGCGTATGCCGATGAGCCAGGTAGCCGACCCAAGGATGAAGGACTCATTATGCAGATTGAACAAGCTTCTATAAAATCAGGCATTGAAAGCATGCATCTTCATTAGACATAGGACGATGAAATATTTCCACAATGGAACTTAAATCAAATACGCAAATCCCTTTTCATCTGCCGACCCTTACAGGCAAAGAGGCAATGTTTATTCAAGAACTTTTAAGCGATCCTGCGCTTATAAATGAGGGCATATACGCTTCAAAGGTTGAAGGTTTTTTTGGCAGCCTCTATCCCAAAGGGATCTCCAGGACCACAAAGTCTTGCACACAGGCCATTGAGTTGGCAGCTCTCCTCTTAGAAATCGGATCTGGTGACGAAGTGATCATGCCCTCCTTCACCCATGTATCAACGGCCAATCCTTTCGTACTGAGAGGGGCTATTCCCGTTTTTGTTGATATCACTCCAGATACAATGAATATTGATGAAGCGCTAATCGAGGATGCAATCACTGAGAAAACAAAAGCAATTATTACTCCTCACTACGGAGGTGTAGGATGCGAAATGGATACTATTACTGAAATTGCCCGGCGGCACAACCTCGCGGTTATAGAAGACAATGCCCACGGAATCCTAGCCACATATAAAAATAAGGCATTGGGCTCTTTCGGAGATATTTCGTGCATCAGTTTTGACTATCAAAAGAACATCACTTGCCATCAGGGCGGAGCGATAACCATTAACAGCAAAAACCTAGAAAATAAATTCTATAACAGTTATGATTTTGGAACCAATAAACGAGAATTCTTAGCTGGGAACGTCAAACATTATGAATGGATGGATATGGGCTCAAACTATCCGCTTTCTGAATTAGACGCCACCTTTTTATGTGCCCAGTTGGAAGAATCCCATACCATAACGGAAAACAGGTTGTATAGCTGGAACTTATACTATGAGACCTTGTGGCAGCTATGTCTCGCTGAAAAGATTGTGCTACCCAAAATTCCAGCATATTGCGATCATAATGGGCATATTTTTTATATCCATGTAACCGAAGAATCTCAACGGAATAAATTGATTTCCTATCTAGCGAATGAGGGTATTGTGGCGCTTTCCCACTTTCAGCCTCTACATAGCAGCGCCTTTGGTGAAAAAGCTGGGAGGTTCTCCGGCACCGATGACTTCACCACTAAGCTAAGCCAGAGGATTATTCGTCTTCCACTTTACTACAACATGAAACAGTCCGATATATCTTTTATCTCGGAAAAAGTTATTGCTTTTTTTGGCTAGCTTCACAAAATGAGCCTGCTTCAACAATACTCGCTTATTCTTGGTTATACCATACTTACAGGGGTAATTGTTGCCGAAATAACGCTCCGAATAAAAGGGGGCTACTATCTTTCTTACGATGGTCCAGAAAGCGAGTACCTATCGCCATATAATGATAAGACAATGTGGCCCAGAACCATGTTCTCCAATACATCTTTTGAAACAAAAACGGCTGAGTTTACCTATGCCAATCAATTCAACTCCACGGGAGTGCGAGATGTAGAACATGATATTGCGAACAAGCAAAAGGACTGTAGAATTTTACTGCTGGGAGATTCCTTCACCGAGGGAGTCGGTTCACGAATGGAGGAAAGCTGGAGCTCAAAGCTTGAACCCTTGATTAATGTAGATACAGGCTTGACTATTCGCATAATGAACGCTGGATTTGCCGGAGCTGATCCAATATACTGCTATGAATTCTTTGAGAAAAAAATGAGTGAGTACTCGCCTGAATTAGTTATTCTAGTTCTAAACGGATCAGATCCGGTTGATTTTATGGTTCGAGGTGGCAGGGAGAGATATAATGATGATGGCACCTTGATATATAAGGATCGACCGGGCATGGAATACCTATTCTCTAAATCCCACTTGTGTCGTTTTATTCTGATGCGAGTATTTGATTACGACTGGCTGCTCATAAGTCCCGGAGAAAAAGCGGCAAGAATTAAAGAAGCGGAGCTTATAATGACAGAATGTATAAGCCGCTTTCAAAGGCACACGTCAGAGAGCAACATGGATTTCATGGTTGTTCTGCATCCATTTTCCAGTGATTTGATTAATGGGCAGTATGATTTTGATTACAGCTACCTTGAGTCTAATTTGGCCAGCAATAAGGTTCCGTATCTGGATTTGTTCGACCACTTTGACCGCAATATTGAGGAAGGAAAGGTATTTGAATACTACTGGGAAAATGATGGCCACTTAACTCCTAAAGGAAACGAATTGTTTGCAAGTGGTATGGGTCAATATTTGATTGAAAATGTTGGTTTTACTTCATCTCTAACGGGCAATTAACATGGGCTTGAAGAAAAGGAATTTATTTATCCTGATTTTAATAATCTCACTGCATATAAAATGTGGTGATCAATCGCCAGTTAAACAAGAGAACGGTGAAAACACACTTTATGAGTTACTGTCATCTACAACCACAGGCGTTAAATTCAGGAATGATGTGGATGACCTTGGAGATATAAATCCGTACAATTTCATTTATGTGTACAACGGAGGAGGTGTGGCAACAGGCGACATCAACAACGATGGATTACCGGATATTTTTCTAACAGGTAATCAGGTGAAAAGTGTGCTATACTTAAACCTGAGTGCCTTTAAATTTAAAGATATAACCGCGGCAGCTGGTATTGATGATGGAAAAGGATGGACCACCGGGGTGTGCATGGTAGATATAAATGGAGATGGCTTTCTCGACATATACATATGTAAATCCGGCCCGGAAAAAACCGAAAATCGTTCCAATCTGCTTTTCATCAATAACGGGGATCTAACATTTTCAGAAGAGGGTAAGGCATACAATCTTGGCGATGCTGGCTCCAGCACACATGCCAACTTCTTTGATTTCGATAATGACGGTGACCTGGATGTATACATCCTCAACCATCCGGAAGATTTTAGTAAAACATCTGATATAAGATTTCAAATGTCAGCGGATGCGGATTCAGCCTCATCCGACAAGCTTATGGAAAATGTAGGAAGCAAGTTCATAGACGTCACACAGAGCTTAGGGCTGGATTACACGAATAGTTATGGACTCAGTGTATGTGTGAGCGATGTCAATAACGATGGCTGGCTGGATATCTATGTGGCGAACGATTTCTTTAGGCCTGATTACTATTACATTAATCAGAATGGTGAACGCTTTGTTGAAGGAAATACAACCCACTTCAATAAAAATGCACTCTACTCCATGGGATCGGATTTCTCTGATGTGAACAATGATGGTGCAATGGATCTCTTTGTTGCAGACATGGATCCAGAAGGTCATTTTAGGAGGAAGAACAATGATATTATTCTCACCATGGACTTCTACAAGGAGCAGGAAAACATAATCCAGTTTAAACAGTTCAGCCGGAACATGCTTCAGATTCAAAACCCAGACGGCACATTTAGCGAGCTGGGGGAATTCGCCGGGGTAGCCAGAACAGATTGGAGCTGGAGTTCACTGTTCTTCGATGGCGACAATGACGGCTGGAAAGATCTCTTGGTCACGAATGGTACCAAAAAAGATCTACACGACATCGATTATATGAATCTGAAGTTTGGAAATTCTGACTTGTACAAGGTAAAGTTCAGACATGACGCTCAAGATCTCATAGAAAATATGCCTTCTATAAAAATGATGAATTATGCTTTTAAAAATAAAGGCGGTGCTCAATTCGATCAGGTCATGGAAGCTTGGGGTTTAGATCAAATGATCAACAGTCAGGGAGCGGCATACGCTGATTTAAACAACGATGGCTTCCTGGATCTAATCCTTAACAATGCGGATACAGTTGCATTTATTTATAAAAACAAGGGGGCTGAGCAACCGGAACCCGGTAACTATTTGAAAATAAAACTTTGGGGGGAGCAGCGTAATTCTTCTGGATTGGGCAGCAAAATTCATCTTTATGCTGGTGGCAAGTATCAAATGCAAGAGCTCAGTAATGCCCGTGGCTTCCAATCTAGTTCAGAACCACTTGTACACTTTGGCGTTGGGAATGCAGATATTATAGACAGCGTAAGAATAGAATGGCTAGGAGGAAAACACGAAGTGCTCTATGAAGTATCTACGAATCAATTATTAGACGTGTATCAAAAAAGTGCAATATTATTGACCCACCCTGATCAAAATAAGATAGAAACGAGAACTTATTTCAGGAAAAGACAATTTCCTACAAATGAATTATTTATCCACAAAGAGAGTGACTTCTACGACTTCAAACGCGATAAACTTATTCCTCATCAGCTATCAAAAGAAGGGCCTAAAATCGCCGTGTCTGATGTGAATGGAGATGGCCGAGATGATTTCTTAGTTGGAGGTGCCGCTGGTCAATCCTGCAGGTTGTATACGCAAAACAAAGCTGGCAGATTTGATCTATCAAAAGATCAATCCTTTGAGGAGCATGAAATGTATGAAGACATGGGCATACTTTTCTTTGATGCCAACGGTGACGGAAAACCAGATTTATACATTACTAGTGGCAGCAATGAATTCGAGGCCAATTCTCCCTTACTACAAGACAGGCTCTATATGAATACAGGCAATGGAAAGTTCATTTTTCAAGAGGATTTATTGCCTAAAATGATAACAAGCAGTTCCGTTGTAATTGCTGCCGATTTTGATGGCGACAAGGATCTGGATCTTTTTGTAGGAGGGCGTCTAATCCCTGGCGAATACCCCCGCCCACCCAGAAGCTATTTACTCAGAAATGATGAAGGAAAGTATACAGACGTCACTCATGAATTGGCCCCAGAGCTTGAAAAAATAGGCATGGTTACGGACGCACTGTGGACAGATATCGACGGTGACGAGAAAGTTGATCTAGTAATTGTAGGTGAGTGGCTGCCTATTTGCATTTTCAAAAATTCGAACGGGAAATTTGTAAACATAACCGAAGATGCGGGTCTGGCCGGAAGTAATGGGTGGTGGTACAGCATTAAGCAGGGAGATTTCGACAATGATGGCGATATGGATTTCATCGTGGGCAATTTCGGATTAAATTCTATACTAAAATGCTCAGCTGAAGAACCAGTTTCCATATATGCAGCAGATTTTGATGATAACGGTTCACTAGACCCCATTATGTTCCATTACCTGATGGGGAAAGAGGCTACATTCGTTGGACGTGATCTATTTTGCAAGCAAATGCCTAAGTACTTCAATCGATTCAACACTTATCGGTCGTTTGCAGAATCAGGTATCAATGAGATCTTCACGGACAAACAACTATCCTCAGCCATGAAACTGAGCGCCCAAATTTTTGCCTCTTGCTATGTGGAAAATCTGGGTAAGGGACGATTTAAAATCACCCCTCTCCTTATAGAAGCCCAAACAGCTCCTATTTATGGAATAACCGTTCTTGATTTTAATAAGGATGATAGACTTGATGTCTTTCTTTGTGGCAACTCCTATTCAAACTTTTACGAAGAGGGGAATTTGGATGCCTTCAGAGGCCTTTTGCTAAAAGGTAATGGCAATGGTGGTTTCACTCCACTTTTGTATGACAAAAGCGGAATCAGCATCAATAAGGATGCAAAATCTGTAGTTCAGATATCCTCCGCCAGTTCGCATGCATTAAATTTGCTGGTCGGTTCAAATAATGACTCACTTTTAATATATGAGCTAAATGAGCAATAAGAGTTATTGGGAATTTCATTATTGAGCTAAGACGTTTAATCTATCCACGATAAATGTTCCAATTTCTTTTCCCTGATCCAAGCCATATTCTATAGCGGGCCTATAGTGAATGCCGCCATACAGCCTACTAACTGCCGCTTCGTCTGCCGCTTCATAAAATGAATTAAAGAATCTTGGAGGCAATCCGAAAGGCACATTAACTGAATCAAGGTATTCAAAGTTCTCCCCGAACAAATCGGTTAGTACGGTAGCGGCTGAAGCAGAAATTACACTGTGGGCACTGGTATGCTCAGGGAACATTGGAGTTTCAAGAATCGTTCGCCAATTCACATCAATATACCGTTGAATGTACGTTTCAGGCCTGATCAAATGACTTCTATATTTTTCATCCCACGAGCTAATAAAACCATCTGCTATTCCAAGACTAACGCGTGTGTAAGCGTTGGTAGTGGCCAAAAGATCCAGCTGCTTCATTCTGGTGACCAATCGGACAATACCCATCCAATGGCCCCCGGGTGTGAGCTGCCGCTTCGCATACATCATATGACCTGTGTTTATTGATACCGCCGGGTTGCAATCCCAATGTCTGGCAATCTTTAACTGTGTCGAATCAAGATTATTTACGGCCTCGTACACAACATATGCTGCTTGGTAAAACGTTGAACCCGAATCAGGACTAAATGCGTCGGGAGGCGACGGCGTAAACTGAGAGGCAGAGTCCAGAATAAATGTCCTCAGTTCTCCCCAATATGGTTCAATTGCATCTTTGTAAGTGGGTGGTGTTGGCACCCAAGTTCCCGAAGTTTCAAGAGGCGTGTATAGTGGATAATTTCGCGTTTTATTATAGCCATCCTCCGAAGACCATTCAATAATGTGCCTTGAGATTGACTGGCCAAATTCTAGGGACATGGCAATTACTTCATCATCATGCTCCATAATATACCGCCTCAGCAGCTTAGACTGAAGGCTGTCAATAATATAATCGCGATATACCAGCTCCTTTGCCACCTCAGAAAATGCTACGATTAACGCTATTTGTTCATCATAGCTGGTTTCATTGACGATTGGATACTCCGAAAAGTCATTCAATTGGGTTGTTAATGAACGATAAGCCTCGTTTCTCTGGACAAGACATTCGTAAGCTGCGATATTGCAATAAGCATAAATGCGGCTTGCAACAGGAGGTGAAAATCCATCCTGTAAAATAGCATTGGTAAGATTGCTATTTAGTACATGTATGAGCTCGCTTTCATCCCGAACTTCATTAACATCTGTTTGAAGCTGACAGGATAAAATAAAGAGGATAAAAAATACCTTGTATGGATACCCTCTTGCTTTCTTCAAGTTTGTTCTAATGTTCGCTGGCATCGTATATCTTTTTCTCTTTGACGCCAAGGTAGATTATCTCTTTCTCCCAACTTATTATTGCGCTATGGTCCTCCACTATCTTATAAATCCCATTGATTTCAATGTCCGAAAATGTTTGTGTGATACCTGATGCAGGCCAATAGATTTCAAGCGCTTTTAATACCGTCGCATTTCTCAGTCCAATTTCCACTTGCAGGCTAGATGACCCAAAACTTCCTCCGGTAGAAACAACTCTGTGAATTTCTCGCTCCTCTCCCCCGTCGTCAAAAGTAAGCTTGAGTTTAGCGCCAATTGCGGATCGGTTCGACTTCGTACCAACCAAATCCAATGAAATCCAATTGTGACTATTTCCTGGGTTCTGAAAAAGCACGTTTGGATATACGTCTGTGCTGAAAAAGCCACCAACGCTCATGTAAATGTCCTGATCGCCATCATTGTCCATGTCTGCAAAAGCTATCCCGTGAGATTTTTGAAGATGTCCAAAGCCTCCTGCTGAAGTTACATCGCTAAATGATTTCCCCTCATTATTTCTGAACATCAAGTTCGGTAGAAGCGAGCGTAAGTCCGGGCCGCCGGTCCCGCTATAAATATCCAAATACCCATCATTATCTATGTCTCCAAAATTTAAGCCCATGGCATAAATGTTACGATTAAGATTCATTTGAACTGCCACGTCCGTAAAAGTGCCATCCTTGTTGTTTCGATATAGATATGGCCTACACCTTGCCCTCTTCGTGCCTGCATATTCTGAGCCTACTTCTAAGAAATTGAAACTTTCTCTTACATCCGGATAGGCGCTAACATACAAGTCAAGATATCCATCATTATTGTAGTCAAAGAAGAATGTTGGGAAACTAAACTCAGGTAATGACACGCCCGCCTCATCTGCTACTTCTTCAAAGGTTAGCTGTTCTAACGAGTTTACACCATTATTTTTAAATAGCAGGTTTGATCCCCCATAACAAGAGATGAATAAATCTAGCCAGCCGTCATTATTGTAATCTCCCCAAGAGGAGCCTTTAACGTCCATTTTTACCTGTACCATCACCAATTTTGAAACGTCCTCGAAAGTTCCATCCCCATTATTTTGGTATAGCTGGCTATGGAAAGAATCTCCCACTGTTGTAGATTCATTTCCAACAAATAAGTCTATCCAACCATCATTGTTGAAATCTCCCCATGAAGCAGAAAGAGTAGGGTAATAATTCAGTAACCCAGCCCCCTCCGTTACATCAGTAAATGTGCCATCTCCATTATTTCTAAGCAATGAATTGGGTTGAGTTCCTCCAGAAGCTAGCCACCCACCACGCATTATGAAGAGATCAAGATGGCCATCATTGTTATAATCTGCTTGATTGATATTTATTCCGCCTGTAATTCCCTTCAACCCGGCATCTATTGTTCGATCCAAGAAGGCACCCTTTCCAGACCCAATATAATATTTGATATTGTTGTTAAGTCGGAAGAACGAGGTGATCACATCCATTTTCCCATCATTATTAAAGTCATCCACACAGGCACCGCCTACTAAGCCCATTGCGTTTACTCCAGTTTCCATTGACACATCAAGAAATCTCGGAAAAGCCTCCTCAGCATCAAATTTATGCACGTTCAGAAAATACTCTTCTGGAACATCTTCTGGATATCTACCTAATGTCATATATGCGAGGTTTAGTAACCAGATAGATTGATAGTCATTAGGATTTTGCTTTAGTATCTCCAGATATGCCTCCACCGCGTTTACTGATCCCCCCGTTTTCTGATGATATGCACTTGATTGCAGAGGAAAGATACAGGAAGCCGCTCCATGATGCTTTAAGCAGTTTTCTTCTTCTCCCAATCTTAGATACGAGATTGCCAAGAGGCTATTTAGTTCCGTTTGCAATTTCTGCCATTCTGGTAATTCGAGGGTTTCTTGATCGAGCTGGTCAGCTTTTAATTCTTCCTGCATAGTTATTGCCTCGTTGGTATGCCCAGCAAAAAGTAACGCCATGGGTAGTAAGTTGTACTTTATCCGCATCAATAAATTCGGTTTCAATTCTCTTTGAATCAACTTTTGTTTCATGTTTTCTATTGCCTCATCAAGCAAATAGAAATGATTTCGGAAGTTAATGGTATCAGCCATCAGCTTTAAAGTTGATTTCATATCAAAAGGCGTTTCCGGTAATCCATCAACAAGCTTAACATCACTCTCCAAGGAAGAACACGAACCTAGAACCATCAATGGCGCAATTATATATGTAATTACTCTCATCGTATTGAATCAAATCGGCAATAAATATACATGCAGCATTCGTTTTGAGAATTCATGACCCTTGAACAAGTCAATAGTCCACTGTTATCCTGAAAAGGCGCAGAAATAATGAGCGAAACATCACCATCAAAATCAGCTATAAGTTTGCTCTGAACACTTGTCATCGTATAACTATTTCCAATTAAATCGCTAATGTGCTTGAACACATTTTCCATGAGAAATTGCCGATCGTTTCCCTTCACAGAAATTTCTATCTTATTCTTCGGGCTTTGCGATGTGGAGAAAAGTGAATTAATGTTAACATGAATGTATGATTGAATTGGATTCAAAGATTCTGCCAGAATATTTTTTAAACTAGAAACATTTTGAAAAACAACATCATTGGTGAAATACTTAAGTCCTTCTTCAAAGCACATATTTTTCAGAAATCGCATTATTTCGCACGAATAATTCTCACCTCGATATGCGGGAATAATCCCATAGAGCTTACCTTCAAATGTGTCATCGTTAATTTCTCCCAGCACAAAGCCAATATATTCACTGTTCATTTTTATCAGCCAGTTTTTCTTTCCTGCATCCTCCAAATGATTAAAGCCCAATGCGTACTCTGCAGAGGCTTCAAGTTCACTTTCGTACGAAATTATTTTTCCTAAATCGGTGTTCGTATAGTTAGTCGCAGTATTATTTGCAACAATTTCTTTAACTAGGTTTTTAAGGACATCAGCTTTTACACCATCAAACAGCTCAAATTGCAGCTCGAAATTTGCCTGAGAATCGCTTTTAGTGATTTCTACTTCGCTTCTTACAATTAAACTATTAATGACGTAGGGCATATTCAAGGAATCGAGTCGAACAAACAGATCAGTGATCGTTGAAAGGAGTTTAATCTTACAGACGTCGTATTCTCCTTCAATTATCTCGGTTAGCAATGCATTTTCATCGAAATTATCAAGACGTCCTGATCTTGCGACTTTAATCCCAAGTATTCTACTCTCCAGCTCTGAATGATATAAAATACCCATTTAGGTGATCTTACTTATTGAATATCGGATAGCTCTTGTGCTTTGCAGTAATTGGTTAAACATTAACGCTGATAGCAAAGAAATTATAGCTAATCCGAGTACCCATGTATGCGATATGTAAATATTCATTTCATCGATAGACACTTTGCTCTTGGTTGACATCGTGAGCACAGCTAAGAGGAAGCTATAGCTCAATACCAACACAAAGACTAACAAACAAATTTTTCTGGACATATAGTATAGAAATGGCCTATAGTAAGAGATCAACTTTGTCAAGTTATAGCTACTTACTCCCCGTTTTCTTGTTTCATGCGCGACATCAATATGACCGTATCGGTCCGGTGCAATATCCCAAATATAGAACAAATGATGTCCTCGCTTATTATTATTCTGGTCAAAGAAAATATCTCTGCTAAAAACCCTGAACGTTGAAAAAAAGTTGACATTCCTATATCTTCTCATAAATACTTGATGAAAAAAGAACTTTCCCAGCACGTACATAGCTCCATGTCCCTTGCCATGCATCCTCTCTTTAGGATTACCAAAAATCATACTATAGCTGTTCTCCTCATAATATTTGATCAGCGTTGCAATCTCTCCTGGTGGATATTGAAGATCATCATCCAAAGTAATGATAGTCTTACCTGATGACTGCTCTATTCCACAGGTAGTTGCCGCAATTTGACCAGAATTCTCTGCGAGTTTGATCAATTTCAAAGAGCTCTTTGCAGTGATCAGGTCTTGCAAAATAGTCCAAGAACCATCAGTGCTGTTATCATCTACCATAATAATCTCATAGCTCTTGCCGATCCTTTGTAATGTTTGATCAATCTCCTTGATAAGACTAGCAATAGATTCAGCACTATTATATACGGGTACAACTATTGAATATTGAATATTTTGCATATTTGATCAATCATTAAGATCTACACCGTGAATAATATTTCAAATATATGTCATAGCGAATAATGAACTACTACTCTATTAGGTACAACTTCAGGTTATGTGCTATTGGCCTTGTTTTGCTCTTAGTCTCAGCGTGTGACAATAAGGATACGGAAAAAGTATCCGTAAAAGAACTTTTTGAGATCAACCTTGCAAGTATACACCAAGACTCTATTTCACTTCGCGAATTCGCCGATATTAAGGCCAGGGTATTCGTTTTTTTATCGCCGGATTGTCCAATCAGTCAACGATATGCACCTGTGTTGAACAGACTACATAATCTATTTGACCGACAGGGTATCTTATTCTATGGAGTGATTCCTGGACCTCTCGTTGAATACGAAACCAAAGATCACTTTATAAAGGACCATCAATTGAATTTTCCAGTGTTAATTGATACTTATTATAGCTTGACAAATTTAATTAATGCGAAGGTTACACCTCAAT
>DTRI01000287.1 GCA_012966015.1 Flavobacteriales bacterium
GAACTACTGGTTGCGGATATTGGAAAGGCTCAAGTTCGGTGATCCACAACGAATTCTGGTTCTCATTGTTGAATCAGAAGAATTGAAGAAAATTCTCGGAGCTATTTGCAGTAAATTAAATACAAAGGCCAGTTCCAATTGACACATTTTTAATTGACACATTTTTAATTTTGAATTGATAATTGAACAATGAAAAACACTTGGCGATTTGGTGAAAGCGAATTGAATTATATCCGGGAGGTCTTAGACTCGGGATTTGGATCTTCCACTTCCGGTGATATGTGCAAGCGATTTGAGGAGGCCTTCGCAGAGAAAGTAGGTGTAAAATATGCCATCTCATTCAATTCTGGAACGGCAACATTACAAGCGGGACTGGAAGCAGTAGGAGTTGGATATGGAGATGAGGTAATTTTTCCTCCCTTAACTGTAATCAGCAATGTAAATGTAGTATTGCAGCAAAATGCTATTCCTGTCTTTGCTGATGTAGAGCGCGACACTTTTAACATAGATCCTGCAGATATAGAACGAAAGATAACAAGCAAGACGAAGGCCATTATGCCAGTTTCGCTATACGGTTTATCTTGTGATCTGGATCCCATTATGGAATTAGCTGCAAAACATGGCATTGCGGTCATCAACGATGCTGCTGAAGCCCACATGGCAGAATACAAGCGAACTCCCATCGCTAAAATAGCTGATATCACTAGCTACAGTACAGAGAATTCCAAGCACGTTACAACGGGCGAAGGCGGAATTGTAGTAACAGACAATGAAGAATATGCAATCTCAATGCGAAAATTTGGCGCCTTGGGCTATGCTGCGCTTAAATCTGGAGATGGCCGGGTTAGAATGCACAAAGACATCTTTCAGGACCCGACATATAAACGCCACGACGCATATGGTTATAACTATCGGATGCCAGAAGTGGCTGCTGCCATGGGGCTGGCACAAACTGAGAGATTGGATATGTTCATTGATTTGAGAGTAAAAATTGCAAAAATGTACGATGAAGTTGTAGCCAAGGTCGATTACCTATTCCCTCAGGCAACTCCGGATGGGTCATTGAATACGTATTGGGCGTACACAATCAGATATGACCGGGATGACGTGTCGTGGCAGGAATTCAGACATAAGTACATGGAATTTGGCGGTGACGGAATTTACGCTGCCTGGGCACTATCATATGATGAAACATTGATGAGTTCTGGAGCTTTCAAGAAGATTTGTCCCCCACTTTATGAGAATCTCTCCTTCCCAATGGGAATCTGTCCTGTGGCTGAAGAAATTCAACCCAAACTCATGCAATTTGTCACGAACTATGGAAGTGAGGAAGAGGCTGCGCCAAAGGTTGAGGCATTACGCAAAACCATCGACTTCTTCAGTTAATGCAAGAACTTAAATATTACTACGAAGAGAAAGGCTACGGTGATAAAGAAGCGGTAAGGTTTGAAAAAGGTGCCGTAGAACTTTGCCGGTACCGCATGAGCTGTAATGATCTCACCTATCCCTACACCGCTCTTACCTGGTTGATGATCGATTTCCTAAAGCAGTACTACTTGCAAGACGTTGAAGGATTTAAAAATGAAGCTGATGAGTTCTGGGCCAAGGCCGACGACTCTGCGTTTGCGCACTATGAGCTGATCGTAAACAGGAATAAGATTGAAAAAGCCCGGCATTATTGCCGAAACGTCGTTGCTATCTATGAAAAATTTGCCAGCGAGGGATACAACCTGGCCAAGCCCGTGCCGGTAACGGAAAATAGCAGGGGGGAAATTGTGGCGCTAAAGGGTGCCAAGAGGATTGCAGCTCTTATCACCTACGGATTTGATTGGGTGCCGGTGTTGGAATTCAATAGAAAGACTTTGGCCAGGGTACCGTGGAAGCAGAGAAATACTTCCTGTATAGACCATTGTTCCTTGATATTCAAGAAGATGGGACATATCCCTTATGTGAAGGAGCTCGAGGCTCAATATGAACAACAACTTAGGAATGAAACTGCCTTAAAGAGGTTGGCTACGATAGAGAGCTTGCGCGAGCTGACTGATGATAGAAGGAGAAGTAAAAATAGCATCTCATTACGACGCAAAAGGGAAGGCATATTGGAAAGAGTCAGTGACTTAGCTTTACAGGAACCTGCTGTATATTCAGTTGTAATTGATTCAAACCTGGAGCTTATCGAGTGGTTCTATTTGAGAAAATTGCCGGCACACCTGATCATTTGCAATGAAACACTTTCAAGCAAGCTGGAGACACTGGAATTTGATAGCAGCATATCTATATCTGAAAATATTAAGCCAGAAAATATTCTCTCTTGTGCCCAAGAAAACGAATCTTCTGAGCTTTGGATTCCAGAAAATTCTTCTTTTGCAATATCTGATTCAGATGCTCAAAAAATGGAAATCAAAACGTATTAAAACCAATAACCCATGACAGATCCGAAAATAGGTGCCGTCATTCCCATTCGATTGGCATCGGAACGCCTGCCTCAAAAGGCGATTAAACCCATATGTGGCAAACCTATTGTTCATCATCTCTTAGACAGGGCCTTCGATTCAAAATACCTGGAAAAGGGAAACGTGATTGTTTGCACCACGGAGGAATCATCAGATGATCTGCTTGTTGAGGTGGTGGAAAGTTATGGCGCTAACATTTACAGAGGGTCAACTGACGATCTATTAAACCGCTTTGATCATGCAATTGACCACTATGGATTTGATTGCGTAATTCAGATAGACGGAGACGATATTTGCGCCGAACCAGAGTATATGGATCTAACCATGGACAAATTGCTGAGCGACGATGATCTCGATACCGTTTCTGCAAAAGGCCTTCCGCTCGGAATCTCTACCAAATCATTTTCCAAAAGAGCAATGAAGAAAGTTATTGAGAAATACCGCTCAACGGAGAACGATACTGGATTCGGCTCCTACTTTACAGAACCCGCAATTTGTAATCATGTGGCTATTGAGCCCGTATCTGAGAATCACATCTTTGAAAGAATCCGATTAACACTTGACTATCAGGAAGATTTTGATTTTTTCAACGCCATTTATACAGAATTGTATGAGGAAGGAGAAGTCTTTCATTTGGAAGACATTCTCAATCTTGTCAAAGAGAAGCCGGAAATTATTGAGCTAAACTACTTTCTTCAGGAGGAATATTTTGAGAGATGGCACAGCAAACAGAATTTTTTCTATTCGGATGGTGGAGATGATCTGAAGAAAGTGAATAGCTAAGACTTCTTGAAAATGCAAAAGCTCCTGACATACAATGAGTACCTGGTCAAGAGGAGGGCGGGGATAAAAAGTAATCTTCTCTACATCGCTTTGGAAAGAATCGCCTTATGGAAACTGCGTCTTTTTAGGCCGATTATCCGCTTTTTTCTTTCTACTAGCTCCCCTACCCCTTGCGACATACTGGTTCTACCATCTGGCCCAGCCGATATCAGTCAAACTAAAGGAGTTTGGGATAATCTCGAAAAAAATGGATACAAGATTGAATATGCAAATTACACGCTGAAAAGCATTTTCTTGAATGCACTGCGTTCAAAAGAGAAAATAGAGTCAGAAGTGCATACATCCATATTCTTATTTGCGGCTTACTGCAAGTTTTTGCTCAATAAATACAAACCCAAAACCGTTTGCGTATTTTACCATCACAATATGATACCCTCTTTCCTAATGAAATATAAAGACAAAAGTCAAAAAATCATACACATACCCCACGGTATGCAGCCAGATCATTATCTCTACACATCCTTTGATTTCGATTACTACCTGGTTTTTGGTGAAAGCTCCATAGAAGCAATCAAAAAGAAAAAACTTCGCATCGGAAATACAAAGCTGATCAAAACAGGATCGACGACTTTAAAGAAAGAGTACAGCCTGGAGCCAAATAAAGAGCTTAAAAACATACTGTTTTTCTCAGATTATTGGCCGGAAATGTACCCCAGGGAGAGACGTTTCTTTGATATTGTATTTGACTGGGCAAAACAACACCCTGAGTACAATTTATTGGTTAAACAGCATCCCGTGGAGAAAGGTGACCTATTACGATCCTATGCTAAGGGAATAGATAACGTAGAGGTATTAGACAAATCTGTTGGAATTAAAGAAGCATTGGAAAGAACTTCGCTCTGCATTGTCGGATGGTCCGTGGCATCTCTTGAGGCGGCGCAAATGAATCGGCCAGTGGTAGTAGCAAACTTTCGCGAGTATGATCCTGACTCCGACGATTATGTAAAATCAGATAGCTTTCTTCACCTGGAGAAATTCTTCCCGAAAAGAGCTGGTACCTCAGAAGAACTGCACGAAAGAATTTCGGAAGTTGTTGGTGATTATGAAAAATATTTGGGCAGGTGCAGGGAATTCGTGCATTTTCATCTCGAGCACACAACTGAATCGAATAAGTTCGCCGCCCAGGTAATAAGCAATATCCATCTGAACAGCACAGAAATTGAGTATACGGAGGTTGAGGAAACCTTGGAAACACTGAACCAAGAATGATACTAATTGTTGACTACGGTATGGGCAATTTGCACTCGGTGCAAAAAGCTTTCAATAGGTTGCGGATTGAGGCGCGCATAACCTCGGATACCAATGAAATATCCAATGCGGATAAACTCATTTTACCAGGTGTAGGCAACTTCAAAAGAGGAATGGAAAATCTCACAGAACTAGGATTAATTGATG
This sequence comes from Flavobacteriales bacterium, assembly GCA_012966015.1. Classification (GTDB taxonomy): domain Bacteria; phylum Bacteroidota; class Bacteroidia; order NORP154; family NORP154; genus NORP154. Next base: position 4,692 of record DTRI01000287.1, read on the forward strand.
CGCTGAACAAGGCAGTTCTGGAGAATAGAACATCAATACTGGGAATTTGTCTGGGAATGCAACTTTTTACCAAATCTAGTGAGGAGGGTGACTGCAAAGGGTTGGGATGGATTGATGCAAAGACAGTGAGATTCAACTTTGAAAACGCGGAGAAAAAACTGAAAATTCCACATATAGGGTGGAATACGCTGGATTTCATGAATGAAAGCAAATTGTATGAAGGCATTGGAGAAGATCCTTCCTTTTACTTTGTGCACTCTTTTTATGTAGCCTCCAATGATGATTCTGCTGTAATGGCAACAACTCAATACGGGACATCATTCGTATCCTCTGCTGTAAAAAACAATATTTTTGCTACACAGTTTCATCCGGAAAAAAGTCATGATGACGGATTGAAATTATTAAAGAATTTTGCTGAGAATTGTTAGATGTACAGACCCAGAGTAATTCCGTGCCTTCTGCTTAAAGACCAGGGCTTGGTGAAAACCATCAAGTTTAAGGACCCAACTTACGTGGGAGATCCCATCAACGCAGTCAAGATATTTAACGACGCCAAAGCAGATGAGCTGGTATTTCTGGATATTACTGCAACCATTGAAAACAGAATAACAGATTTGAATGTAATCAGGAATATTGGGGATGAAGCGTTCATGCCCTTTGCTGTAGGCGGGGGAATAAAAACCGTAGATCACGTTAAAGACATCATTAAAGCTGGTGCAGAAAAAGTGGTGATAAACAGTGCCGCCGTTGAAAACTCTCATGTGATTACCGAAACAGCAGAGATATATGGACGGCAATCTATCATTGGATCAATTGATGTTAAAAAGAAAGACGAAACGTATAAAGTATATGTCAGCAGTGGACAACGGAACACCGAGAGAGACCCAGTATCTATCGCTCAGCAGATGGAAGAAGCAGGTGCAGGTGAAATCTTAATCAACTCCATAGATCAGGATGGAACTCAGGAAGGATATGACATTAGGCTCATCAAACTAATAAGCGAATCCGTATCTATACCGGTGATAGCAGCTGGAGGGGCAGGAAAGGAATCAGACTTTTTCGATGCTGTAAATGATGGCGGTGCTTCTGCTGTTGCAGCGGGAAGTCTTTTTGTTTTTATCGGAAGAAAACGAGCAGTTTTAATCAATTATCCTGATAGAGATGAGCTCAAAGAAATATTTGAGAATTTATGATGGAAACCAATTACAGGGTTTGTTCCCGCTGTGTCATGGACACATCCGATTCTCAAATTAAATTTAACAAGGACGGGATCTGCAACCATTGCACGGAATATTTCTCGCTGGTCACCGCCAATCAAGAGCAACATGATTCTAACACAGAAAAATTTGCTGGCATCCTTGATACTATTAAAAAGGTCGGTAAAGATCATGAATACGATTGTATTATTGGCATCAGCGGAGGTGTTGACAGCACGTATTTGGCCTACCTGGTCAAGCAGGAGTTCGGCCTCCGACCTTATGCCGTACATCTGGATAATGGATGGAATTCAAAGCTGGCAGTAAAAAATATTCGGAACATTTTAAAACGGCTTGAGATTGATCTTTATACCCATGTGATAGATTGGGAAGAATTTAAAAGTCTGCAAAAGGCTTATTTCGCTGCTTCGGTAATAGATATTGAAGCCATTACAGATCATTCTATCAATGCAGTTCTTTATCAGGTAGCTGCAGAAAATAATGTGAAATATATTCTCAAAGGCTTTAACAATGCAACGGAGAAAATAATGCCCAAAAGCTGGACGTTCAATAAGAGAGATGCCATCAATATTCAGGACATCAATGATAAATACGGGACAATAAAGCTCAGCTCCTTTCCTTTGATGAGCAACGAGAAATTAAATGACTATGAGAAGTCAATGAAAATCCAAACTATTTCGCCATTCAACTACATAAAGTTTGACAAAGACGCTGCCAAAAAACTGATTATAGATGAATTAGGATGGGTTGATTATGGCGGCAAGCATTATGAGTCCATTTTCACAAGGTTTTATCAAGGTTATATTTTGCCTCGTAAATTCAGTGTGGACAAGAGAAAAGCTCACTACTCTAATTTGATCTGTGCAGGCGTTATGGCACGTAAAGATGCTCTTGAAGAAATCAAGCAAGCTCCATATGATGAGGAGATGATCAAAGAGGATTACGAGTACGTCACCAAGAAATTAGAATACTCAAAAGAAGAATTTGAATCAATTCTAAAAGCACCGGTCAAGTCGCATTTTAATTACAAGACTGATCTAAATTCAAAAATATTTAAGAAGTATATCTCCCCTACCAATCCAATAGTTAGTATGATTAAAAAGCTTCGTAAATAACCCGAATAACGGTCTTCACTTTGGATAGAAATAACACATCTCTCAATCAGGTAAACTTGTTTATTATTGGTGTAAACAAGGCTGGCTCCAGCTGGCTTCACTACTTGTTAGATACCCATCCCGACGTTTACATGTCGAAGGTCAAGGAGCACAATTACTTCGGAAAAACCTATCCAGACAATCGAGATGAATACCACAAGTACTTTCCATTCGACAAGGAGTTTAGATACTATGGCGAGTCTACACCTACCTACTTTAGCAGTAGAGAAATTGCCGAAGAAATAAAGGAGTACTGCCCCAATGCCAAGGTTCTGGCAATAGTTAGAGATCCAATCCAACGATTACTCTCACATTACTACTTCAGAAAACAGATTGGCGTAATTCCTGAAAAGGCAGATTTAGACGAAGGACTTGAAATTGATCCTCATCTATTGATTGACAGTCATTATGAAAAGACCTTACCAGTGTATCAGGAAATTTTTGGAGTGGATAATTTCAAAGTAGTGAGTCTCGAAGGCGGGAAACAAGACATAGATGCACTTTGGAAAGAAATGTGTGAATTTCTAGGGTTGACATTAACGGATTTACCTGATTCAAAACTCAAAGCTGAAAACCCAACTGGCAGCAAAGCCTTTCGCGGTTTTTATAGAGCAGCCGTTCTTCCTATTAAACTAAAAGCACCGGGATTGTATAAGCTTATTCTCCAGAACAAATTGTTTTATTGGATCAAAACAATAAGCCTGGCGATCTTGGGAACAGCAAACAAGCAAGATATTCCAAATGAACTCATGTTGCAATTGAAACGGGAATTTGAGCCGACATATAACTACCTGGATTCTATTGGCTTTGCAAATACGTATAGGAGGAATCAGGTGAACAATTAATAATGCGGCTAATTACTTATTTTAGCCTAAATTATTCTGAATAAGATGAAAGTCACAAAAAGAGCATTAGTTTTAGCACCACATCCCGATGATGGGGAATTTTCCAGCGGTGGCACTATCAAGAAGATCGCCTCTGAGGGAGTACAGGTGTGGTACGCAGCGTTTTCGCCCTGCGTCAAATCATTACCCAAAGGTTTTGATGATAATTCGTTATTCGTAGAGCTGCACAATGCAGTAAAGCATTTGGGCATTCCAGATGATAATGTGATTACCTATGATTATCCGGTTCGTGAATTGGCAGCCCACAGACAGGATATTCTCGAGAATATGATTGAGATAAGAAACGAATTTGATCCGGAGATGATCTTTTTACCCAATTCATTCGATATTCATCAAGACCATCAGGTAATTCACAATGAGGGGGTAAGGGCATTTAAGAACTCAAGCCTGCTGGGTTACGAGCTACCCTGGAACAACTTTGAGTCAAAGTCGAATTTATATGTTGAGCTGGACCAAAGTCACCTGGATGCTAAAATTGCAGCTATAGGAGAGTACAAGTCCCAACAATTTAGGAATTACCAGTCGAAAGAATTTTTTGAAAGTCTGGCAAGAGTAAGAGGCACGCAGATCAACAAGCAGTATGCCGAAGCTTTTGAAATGATTCGCTGGATATATTGATCAGGAATAAGACTGTATTGGACTGAAGCTCTTGTCCTTTCTCACTGCAAATAACACGCCCTCCATCGTTTTGTCGTTCTTCCAGAATTCCTTAAGAATATACATATGATTTATACTACACCAGAGCAGCTGATTAAATCTGTAAAACGCAGTTTTATAACCATGTTTATTCAAAAACTCGGTTTTCACCTCAACATCTGACCTGCCATCAATTAAACCCATCTTTCCTGGCCGGCCCGCAATCATGCTTATTTCCAAATCCTCTGCCTCTTTCAAAATATTGGTCATGCCAATTAGGGTGTCGTATTCTGCTCCGTTATTGGTAATGTTAACAAACGAAATCTTTCTTAGATCCACCTCCGCTTTCGCCACCAAATTATCTAGCGTATCAAATTCAACTTCAACTCTCCTGTCCGTGTGGATCATATCAGGATCCTTGGGCACGCAATCCAGAATATTTCCACCG
>DTRI01000288.1 GCA_012966015.1 Flavobacteriales bacterium
GCGAGGCATTGGTGGACAATGGACGACTGCCCGCCGGAATGGAAAGATGTTCCGCATCTGAATGGAATATCGGCTGTGCAGTTTATTAGCACATCCAATTTTACTATTCATGCCCTTACAGATTTGAAGGCAGTCTATCTAAATATTTTTACTTGTAAAGATTTCGATGAAAAGAAGGCAGAAAACTTTGCGGCAGAATATTTTAGTGGGGATGTTGTGACCTGCAAAACGATTGTGAGAAAATAGAACATGGCACAGTTAGGTGATTTTTTAAAAGCCATTAATCAATCTAAAAAGAATCTCATGGACGAAGACCCCATGACGGAGAAGGAATATCTTCCGTTTGTGGTTAATCGGACGCTTTCATACTTTCTAGATACTGTATTGTATGCAAACGAAGCTAATATCAGGAATACGGCTGACAAGAAACTTCAATTTGACCTGTTACTAAATAGTATTAGATCGAACCGACGATTTAGTAGATGGTTGAAGCCTGATGAAAATAAAGACATAGATGCTATTAAAGAATATTATGGTTATAGTAATCAGAGAGCAAAGGAAGTCTTAGACCTTTTAACGGGCGAACAACTGTCATTTATTCACGAAAGATTAAGTAAAGGTGGATTGAAAAATGACAGAAGAGAGAAAGGTCGTGCCAGTTGACCTAAATGATTTAGTCGAGATTGAATTAGAAGAGCAGGACGATTTCCTAAAAATTCGCGAGACTCTTACTCGCGTCGGCGTGGCCAGTAGAAAAAATCAGACACTATTCCAGTCATGCCATATTCTACATAAGAAGGGTAAGTATTATATTGTTCACTTCAAAGAGTTATTTGCCTTAGATGGTAAACCCACTAACCTGACAGAGAATGATATTGCACGAAGAAATACCATAGCAAATTTATTGGCCGAGTGGGGATTGTTATCATTGTCTGATGCAGAGAAATCTAAATCCCCCTCGGTGACATTAAATCAGATTAAGATTATTCCATTTAAAGATAAAATTGAATGGACCTTAGAGTCCAAATATAATATAGGAAAGAGAAAATTTTAAATGGTCCAAAGTGTGCATATTCGTTCAAAGACGGCCAATGTCATTCCGGCTCCTCCTTTGAATTATCATAAGTTAGATAAAAGGGTTAAGGATCTTTTTCAGGCCACTAAAGGGTCGGCCTGTTTTGATATATCTGCCCACGTTCCTTATGAGGGATTGATACCTATACCTCCTGGAGAAAGGATATTAATTCCTACGGGTATAGTGTTTGATATTCCAGAAGGGCATTCTGTTAGATTGCACCCAAGGTCTGGGATGGCTTTTAAAAAGGGATTGACTCTTGTAAATGCAGAAGGTATAATTGACTCTGATTATGTAGAAGAGGTCTTTGTGGCCCTTCATAATGTTTCGGGTAAAGAACAAATTGTCAGTCATGGGGAAAGGATAGCACAGGCAGAAATGGTTAGGTCGCTTGTGTATAAAATTTTTCAAGTTGACGAAAGACCCGAAAGAAAAACCTCGCGATCTGGAGGTTTTGGCTCCACCGGTACTAAATAATAACAAAGAGCGAATGCCGATGTTCGGGTTTGCTCACAACTGAATCTTGCTTTCTATAAGGAGAAAATAATATGGTCACCACAAGATTTACCACGGAACACCTCCCCACGATTGTTACTCAATTGAGAAACGATCCATTCCTTCTGGGATTCGATCAACTTTTTGATCGCCTCATCTCTTCTGGAGTAGGCACAGCCCAGGCATCTTCATATCCTCCCTACAATATTGTAAGGAATGATAATTCTGATAGCTTTGCTATTGAGATTGCCCTGGCTGGATTTGCAGAACACGACATTAAAGTCACGGTGAAAGAAGACAATCTTACTGTCGAATCCACCAAGGATCATGATGCCGATTCTGCTGTGTATGTTCATCAAGGAATTGCAGCCCGCAATTTCAAACGTTCATGGACACTTAGCCCAACCATCAAGGTAACAGGAGCCTCTTTTGTAAATGGGCTTCTTATTATATCTTTGGTGAATGAGATCCCCGAGGAAAAGAAGCCAAAGACAATTACTATCAATGGCCCTGAGGTTGGAACTCCCGTACAACTAAATGAATAGTGTATAGCGAAAAGGAAGGTTTGCCGCCTTCCTTTTCGCATACATATTAATAGTGTATATATTATGATAAAATTTATAAAACCTAAAAGACAAGTTGATCGGGTATTCCTTCATTGTTCTGCCTCTTCAAGACCAGACCATGGAAGCGTAGATATAATCAAGGCCTGGCATCTTCAACGAGGATGGTCTGATATTGGTTATCATTACTTCCTTCCTTTTGATGGCGAGATACAAATTGGAAGAAGTCTTGAAGATATACCAGCAGCCCAGGCAGGGCATAATACAGGAACTATAGCCATATGTATTCATGGGTTGCTCAAAACAGATTTCACATATAATCAGTTCGATGCATTGCAG
>DTRI01000289.1 GCA_012966015.1 Flavobacteriales bacterium
GGTCCCCCAGACCAGCACGCTAACCGGACTGCGCCACATCCCGAACAAGGATGCAAAGCTAATCAACTATGATTAATGGGGAAATGTGACCCATGATTAAACTAAGGATTTCCATCCTGTGCATCCTGCAATACTGTCTACTCCACAAGGAACCTTCCTTCATCTCGGCCACTCTTTCCTTTATTTTATTCATCATTTGATGCTTAGAACATTTGTATTACTACATGGATAGTATTTGACGTGATTCTTGCTGATCATTACCGTTATGCTATTTTTGAATAATTAGTTTTTCAGTAGTAATAAGACCATTGTCTTTCATGCTTATTGTGTAAATACCGGCAGGATATTCAGAGAAATCCAAATTCAACAATCCCGTTTCTCCTGTAACTTCCATTACAGTCTTCCCCAGAACATCTTGTATCTTGAGGCGCGCAAATTTAGAAACTGACTGCGTAATACCAATAGTCACTTGTCCGCTGGCTGGATTTGGATAAACACGAAAACCCTTCTTCAGCATGGATAATCCATATATCCCAGCGGGAAATTCGGGTGTTAAGCTAACCGTTTGGGTATACGTATTGTCCCCACTGGTATTATGGTTGTGATTGGTGGCTAATGCGGATATATAGGCCGTAAGAGTACCTTCACTTGTAGCTGGTGCCTGCCAGTCAAATGTCCAGGTTAATTCTCCAATGCTATCGGCATCGGCCCCACAAGGTGTGTTGCCCACATATTCTCGAGTAACATCTGGTATCAGGCGCGTATTCACAGCATCGGTAATCGCGAAAGCACCAGTACTGGTATTCGTACTGTCCTCCAGAATAGTAACCTGGAATCCAAATTTGTTGAGGCCGGTGTCATATATCGTAATCGTAGCAGTATATGTCAGGCCGGGAGTATAGACGTTTCCAGGCACGCCTAAGTCAACAAGCACACTGCCCGGACCGGTATTAATGGTGCCTGAGTGACAACCTGTACAGTTGACCTCGCCAGGTGCCCCCGAATGAGCCGAGCCAAGCAGAGGTGCATCGCACAGGGCGTGCGATCCAGGTTGAAAAGAGCTGTGAATAATTATCACTGCAATTCCGATTGCGAAAAATGTTAAATAAGTACGGTCTCTCATATTAAATCTATTTTATGGGTTATTGCATTATTAGTTTACCGACATCAACTACACGCCTGGCGCTTTTCACCTGATAATAATATACTCCCGGCCCTGGTTGGTTGTAATAAACGTATTGGAAGTGTTGGTAATTATCATATCTCCTTGCCGCTCCTCGCATACATCCAGGGCGGTTAGCTGAAAACCAAAAATAGAATTCCCGGTATCCTTCAACATGATTTGCATCTCATAGACAGAATCAGGATAATGAGTTAATCTTCCACTGCATTTTGAGTCTTGTTATCCAGGTACTTCTTCAAAGCTTTTTCTCCAAATAGATGAAACACGACCGGAGTAACAATCATATCGAGCAAAGTTGAACTTATAAGTCCTCCTATGATAACTGTCGCTACCGGATATAGAATTTCCTTCCCTGGGGCATCTTTTGCCAGAGTCAGGGGAATAAGTGCCAAAGCCGCTGTAAGAGCAGTCATTAACACAGGAACCAATCTTTCCAGAGATCCCCTGATGATCATTTTCCTGCCAAACTTTTCCCCTTCATTCTCAACTAAATGTAAATAGTGGGAAATCATCATGATCCCGTTCCGGGAGGCAATACCAGTCAGCGTGATGAATCCAACCAATGAAGCTACGGAAAACCCCCCGCCAGTAAGCCATACAGCCGCTACACTTCCGATAAGAGCCAATGGAATATTCAGCATTACTTGTAGCACGATTCGAGGCGATCGGAAATAGTAATAGAGGGCGAGAAAGATTCCAGCCAAGGAGAAGATGCTCAATATCATGATAAGTCTTGACGCAGATTTTTGACTTTCAAACTGGCCGCCGTAAGTAATAAAGTAGCCTTGTGGTAAGTTTATTTCTTCCTTTATCCTTTCCTCGATCTCGCTGACCGTACTACCCAAATCCCTTTCCGCCACGTTACAGGAAACCACCAACCTGCGCTGCGTATTCTCATGACTAATGCTATTTGGTCCATTCTCAAAATATATCTCAGCTATTTCTGTAATAGGGATCAGTTCACCAGATGGAGTTTCCATCAACGCTCGTTGAATCGCTTCAATACTGTTTCGCTCGTCCTCAGGCAACCTAAGGATCAGTTCAAATCGCCTTTCCTTATCCAAAATTTGAGAGACTACTTTCCCCTGATATAAAATTTCCAAATCCTGAACTACCTCTCCTCTTTCAAGTCCATAATATTTGAGCGCATCCTCTTTGGGCCTTATAATCAGCTGGGGTATTTGCACTTGTTTCTCTATCTGTATATCTACTACCCCTATAATATCGGAGAGTATGTTTTTGATCTCACTGGCATATTGTCTCAACTCCATCAGATCATTCCCGAATATTTTAATAGCCACCTGCGCCCTAACACCTGACAGGAGATGGTCCAATCGATGTGAAATCGGCTGACCGATATTTATGTTCAGTCCTTTTACAACGGATAATTTCTCCCTAATATCATCAGTGACTTCGCTTCGACTCCGTTCATTCATCTCCTTCTTAAACGAGACTTCGATTTCAGAATTTGCAACCGGCTCAACATGCTCATCCAATGCTGCCCTCCCAGTTCTTCGTGCGGTAAAAGCCACTTCAGGCACTTTTAAAATTTGCTTCTCAGCAATGCTGCCGAGCTTATTGCTTTCTTCCAATGAAGTGCCTGCAGGTGCAACTGCGTTAATAGTAAGCGACCCCTCATTAAACGGCGGCAGAAACTCTGTGCCAAAAAAAGGTACAAACGAAGCAGCCGCTACAAATAACATTGCCGCCCCAAGCAATACGGATTTTGGATTATCCAAACCGAAGGTGAGCAGCTTGGTATCTTGATTCTTGATCCAACGGATCAGAAAGCTATCCTCTTCTGTTTTCATTTGTTTGACGTTAGGAAGCAGATAATAACACATCGCAGGGGTAACGGTTAAAGCAACAAGCAGCGAAGCAATGATTGAGGTTATATATGCTATTCCCAGAGGGGCAAATATTTTTCCTTCCATTCCGCTCAATGCAAACAAAGGGATGAATACCAATACCACAATAATAGTTGCATAAACTATAGAATTACGAACTTCAGTAGAGGCATCATATATGACTTTGATCACAGGCCTTGGCGCATCTGAATGACGGTTTTCTCTGAGGCGCCTAAATACGTTCTCCACATCCACAATCGCATCATCCACCAGCTCCCCAATAGCAATCGCAATTCCTCCGAGGGTCATTGTATTTATACTAATGTCAAATACCTTGAATACCAGAGCCGTAATTACTAAAGACAACGGAATGGCTGTGAGCGTGATAAGGGTAGTCCTGAAATTCAACAGGAACAGAAACAGAATAATGATTACCAGGATCGCTCCATCCCTTAATGCTTCTGACACATTAGACAATGCAGCTTCGATAAATTCCGCTTGCCTGAACACGTCTGTATTGATCTTTATATCCGGAGGTAGCGATGGTTTTAATTCATCCAGAGCCTTAATTACTTCTTTCGTAAGATCTATTGTACTGGCATTGGGTTGTTTCTCGACAGTTAATATTACGGCCGGGATACCGTTTAGGCTTCCATCTCCTCGCTTGAACTTGGCTCCAAATTTCACCTCTGCAACTTGTGATATTAATATGGGGATGTTCTCCTTGTAGCCGATAACGATGTCCTCAATTTCACTCAAAGAGCTTATCCTGCCAATATTTCGAATCAATACTTCCGATCCGCTTTTGTTAAAGAAGTTACCTGTCGTATTGACATTAGAATTTTCCAGGGCTTCCATTACCTGATTAATTGACAATCCCGCTGCGTTAAGCTTTGGCATTGAAACCAACACCTGATATTGCAATACATCGCCACCGGTGGGTATCACCTGAGATATCCCTGGAATGGATAGCAGTCTTCTTCGAATGTTATAGTCAGCGATACTTCTCAAATCCGACATTGATGTAGTATCCGCTGAAAGGCCAATTAACATTATCTGACCCATTACAGATGATATTGGACCTAAAACCGGGGTGACATTACCTGGTAATTGATCCCGAATAGTTTGCAGTTTCTCATTTACTATCTGCCTTGCCTTATAAATATCGGTACCATAATCAAATTCTACGAAAACAAGGCCCAGTCCAATGGAGGAGCTCGAACGAACTTGCTGTACCGCCGCTGCTCCGTTTAGGGCGGTTTCCACCGGAAGAGCGACCAGAACCTCTACTTCCTCAGGAGACATGCCTTCCGCTTCCAAAAAGATCGTAACCCGAGGCCGATTTAAATCTGGTAGTACATCAACAGGCAAATCCATTGCAGTGTACGTACCGCCGATCATCAAAATGACCGCAAAGGCAATCACGATCATTCGATTGTTGAGCGAAAATTTTATGATATTATTGAGCACCTTCGAACGTCAGATTTGGATCAGGATTATTGATTAAGGTAAATTGATTTTACCTGGTATGTGCCATTTACTACGACCCTTTCCTTTTCCTCCAAGCCTTTTATAACAATAGTCTGCGTGTTACTGCTTTCACCCAGCTGCACAAATTTCAATTTAAATATTTCAGGAGAGGTATGAACAAATACAACGGGTTTCCCATTAATATCAATAATCGCCGAGGCCGGTACTACTATTTCGTTTTTTTCGCTTTTTGCAGTTACATACACATTGGCGAATTGCCCCGGTTTAAACAACCCTTGTGAATTATCAAGCTCAAGTATAACCTCTGACGATTGATTAACAGGGTTCACAACACTACCGAAAGCAATCAATTTGGCACTCTCTGAATAGTGTTTTTCTTCTTGAATGCATTCCACAAAAAACTTTACACCCTTCATTACTCCTTCAATGTCCGGATGATGTAGCTTGTGAAGATCTCTATCAAATATTTGTGCTACCACTTTTAATTTGGTGATATCGAATACACTGAAAAGTTTCTCACCCTGACCTACCTGTTGCCCTATGGCCAGATCGAAATTATCTATAACCCCAGCAATTGGTGAGGTAACGCTAAGGGTTTTGCCATTCACATGGTTCCCGGATAGATTATCATATACCCTTTTGTTTTTCAGCGCAGTCTTGTATCTGATTTCCGCTTCGATTAGATCTTTCCGGGCAACAATATCTTCAATCGATTTGAGCCGCTGCAGTTCTTTTTCAGCAGCCTCATATTCTGCGATCGCTTTGCTTTGTTCTGTTGCAACCTGAATTTGTTCAGCAGCATCAAAATTCTGAGCTATAACTGCCAGAATTTGCCCTCTACTCACTTTCTCTCCAATACCGACATTGATAGAAACGATGGAAGCATTCTGGGGAGCAATTATTTTTGCCTCACCATTGGTTACGGGCATGATTTTCCCATAGAGCTTTAAGGCATTTTGAAAATCACTGTATCCGGATAAGGCAGTGCGTACATCAAACAAGAATTGTGTCTCCTTCAAGATCTCTGCCTCGTCCACTGCAACATTACGATTTACAGGCTTCTCTTTCTTCTCTCCATGATCTTCTCCCTCGTGGGCAAATACCGCTTGTTGCTCGTTGAGTGGAAATGATATCGCCACAACAATTATTAGAATACCTAACGTTCTTTGCGACATTGATTTATTTTTTCCAATCCACATGGTGACCACAACACCTAAAAGGAGGCCGAAGATTAAGATCATCCCTGATCGCCAACTAAATAATCCATTCTCACTTTGTTCTTTTGCTTCATTAGATTCCAACTTTTTCCCGACCTGCACACTTTCAAGTATCATTAGATCTGCATTTTCAGATCCGGATATATTTGCAACCAAGCTGTAATCCTGGTTTGCTGGGAAAACTCCCTCTATCATATAAATCCCCGCTTCTTCTCGAAATACTTCAAATTTCAAATCATCATCTTCAATAGCAGTGATCTCAATCTTCGCACTGTCAATTGCAGCATTTGTTACAAAGTCAGAGATGAACAGCTTCAAGTGTGCATGCTCCCCAGCCTCCAGCGGCTCATAGCGCAATACAACCTCAAAGATGTCTGAAACACTATTTACCGTAAACCAGGCTTCACCACTTTGCTTTGTTGCTTCCTTTTTTTCCTCATGGTCCTCTCCACCATGAGCCATTACAACTAACCCTTGTACAGCAAGAAGAAGGGTGACAATGAGAACTGCTTGTATCTTATTCATCTTAGTTTCCTTTTAAATAATTCAATTCGATGACTGAAGTATTGTAGTCTTTCAACGCTTCATAATAGTTTGATTTTATATCTAATGCCTGACTGATGGAGTACATATATTCCAGGTAGCTTACTTCGCCAGCTGTGTGGGAGCGCGTCGCAGCATCTAAGATTATTTCGGATTGTTGGATGCCTGTTGACTCGTAGTAATCCAGAGAGGCCAGATTTTTCTGATAGGAGCTCATTGCATCTATCCACGCCACAGAGAAATGCTGCAAAGCCGAAGCACTTTCAAAAGATGTTTTCTCGGCATTGGCCTTTGCAGCCTTAATTCGGGAATTATGTGTCCAGAACCATAATGGAACAGTCATTCCAAACTGAAACCGGTGCGGCATTGATGAACCTTGCTCACCCTGATTCATATATCCGAATGAATAACCTGGTGCTATTTTTGATTTTGCAAGTTTCCACTGTTGCCGGGCCAGATCAGCGTTTTGGCTGGCGAAATCAAAGAATGGACCAGATACAGGGATTTCAGTAGATCCTCCAATCAATGCCATTTTTTCAAAGGCCACGGTAACCATATTAGTATCTGTGTCCAAACCAGTGAGCAGCATTACAGCTAGTTGTGCGTTTTTTAATTCTGCCTCTGCCTGCGCAAGTTTGACAGCTGCCTCTTTGGCCTTTGCTTCAGAGCTTGTTTTTTCAAGTAGGCCTGCGTCTCCTGCTGAGAATCTTTTTTCAGTTGCTAGATGCAGGGCATTAAAAATGCTATCCTGAGTTCTGGATTGGCCAATTCCAGCTTCGGCGTATTGCAGCTCATTATATGCATCGCTCACCTGTCTGATAACCGCCGATCTGCTAAGCAGGAGACCGGTCTCAGCTAGCGTTACTTGTTGCTTACCTACTTTCGCCTGTTGAATGTACACAAACGGGTTGTCAATGCCTTGTTGAATACCAGGTGTAAAAAATTCCCCTGTAGGAGCAGCTAACATTAATTGAGGATCGGGTAGACTAAAGCTCCCTTTATTCAATGCTGATTGCTCTTCCAGCTCCTTTTGCGCCGCCAACAATTGAGGGTGATTCTTCAACGCCGCTGTAATCGCAACATCCAAGCTAATAGGGGCCTGGGCATACAGTCCAGTCCACCCTAGCAGTATCAACGCAATTATTCTTGTTCTTTTCATCTATTATTTTTCAATCGCAGTAAATGCTTATAAACCTCAAATCAATGATGATGGTCGTGATCATCATGGCTTCCCTTTTTGAACTTAGCCGAGACGGTTTGATCATTTACTTTAAAACTCACTATGCAGGTAAAGGATAAAGAAGCGTCCTTCAACTGCACAGTAAAATGGTCATCACCATCTGAAGATAGCTTGTTTGTGGAGGTGGTTTTGCCGTCAAACTGCAGGATTGCCGTTCCGGTTACATCCTTGGTTGGAACAGTATTCTCTCCACCATCTAATAAATAGAAACTAATCTTTCCGTCACCTTTTACCATTTCAATATGGTAATCACCCGCTGATTTTACTTCACCGCCGTGCGGCGAACCATGGGCATGGCTTTCACCATGATGTCCATGAGCATGCTCTCCGGTCTTCCCGGTACTTCTCATAGCTCGGACATATGCATACACGGCTCCAATTTTCTCTTCGCCCAGAGTTGCTTCCCATCCAACCATTTGTGTTCCTTCCACTCCGTTTTTTATTATCTGGATGCGGCCTTGGTCAGAATAGAATTTTGAGTGCGCGTCATCGGTAAAATCTGCAGGTTGAGATTCTAGGGATACCGCCAAAGCGCCATCTCCCTTCCCACTTTCCCCATGACATGTGACACAGAACTTAGTGTATATCTCTTTTCCTTGAGCCAGTTGCTCCTCAGAAGCTGGAGGTACTTCTTGATCATATTTATCACCTAATTCAACTTTTAACTGCTCGCGAACCTCATTCATATGCTTCATATGATCACTGCTTGCGTGGCCGCCATGCTCATGTGCGTGTTCTCCTTCAGTTCCGTGATCGTGGCCAACGCCCTCCTCATCGTGGTGCTCATCGATGGCATGGTCATGCGGATCTTCGGGATTCCCGCAACTGTTTATAGAAATTGAGCCCAGAGTGAAAAGTGACACCATACCCAGAAATGCAATTAACTTTTTCAATCTTATGTCTATTGAATCCACAGTGAAATAGTCTGCAGACCCCTCCACGCAAGATAGTTATTTGAACTTAATTGAGACCTTATTTTGGTATTCATCTTTCTGTTATCATTCAGAACCTCCCTCTTACAAATGCTAAAATGACATTGAGATATAAACCTCTACTAATTTAACAGATGCTCACAGAGATAAAATACTTTATAATGATATGGATCTGCTAAGCGTGCAAAATAGACAACCAGAATATTTTGGCGTTTAAATCATGCTTTAATATCAGTATTGGTATTCGTCGTAACTTATTCTATATTGAGAGCAATCATTAAATAGAATTTATAAACCATGAAGATATTTTATTCCATGCTGGTTGGGTTGACCTTATTTACAGCTATTGCAAAAGCCCAAAATACCACTTCGGTTTCACCATGCTCCGCAGATGAGATCCTGGAAAGGCATTTTGATAATAACCCAAAAGCACTGTTGGAAATTGAGGCCAACGAGGATTTTACCAAAGCATTTGTCAAACAGATAGTGATGGAGCGTGCCAGTAATAATGCGCAACAAAGTACTGCTCAATATACAATACCTGTTGTCCTGCATGTTTTCCATTATGGCGATGATGGAAAAATCGACTCTGCCC
>DTRI01000290.1 GCA_012966015.1 Flavobacteriales bacterium
GGTTGACATTGCCATCACCTTACTATCCATCTCTGGATGCTGTCCTCTATGGTATTGCATCTTCTCCATTCTCCTGACAGTCTGATTGAAAGCTTCACTTACAGGTTTGTTGGATTCTATGTAACACGAGCTATCTTGGATTGTCCGTCACCCACTTGATTCCCCTACTTTCTTAAGTATAGCTCACTAAGATCAAACTTCCGGACTACATTTGAGATTCGAACCTCGTCAAGATACCCAATTTCATTTGTAATCGACAAACTCCCAGTTACCCATCCTCGGAGATCAGAGATTCCTTCCACTGTTCCAACTACATTAGCATTGATGTACAATTGATGTTTCCCTGTTTTAAAACTACCGGTTAGAGCAAGGTGATACCATCGGTTTGGCCGCCACGGTATTTCGCGGCTTAAACCAAATTCACGATTACCGACTGTCCAAATAATATTGGAACGTCGCCGTTGTCGGTCAAAATTATTAATGGCAATCTTCCAGTTACTCTCGGTATCATCTGTTTTAATTAAAATCCCATCCCTCATGTATTTTGGTGCGTACCACCAAAATTCGATTGTATACTCCTGAGCGTCAACCAGTGAAATGCTTTTACAATTGACGACTATAGGCGTATTTTTTGAACTGTGTGAGTAGTGCCCGAATTTCGCCTCTTTATTCGTACCGCTAACACGGTCAAAATGTTGAAGATAGAGTGTATTTGTGTCAAGGAGATATCCGTTTTTTGTAGGCTTCCCAGCGCCAGGATCTGGTGAAGTAACTTTTTTACCAGGTGAAACTGTGTCTTTTTTCATTCGGTTTTCTTCTTTTCTGGCCGACAGTTCAACATTAGAATTTACGGAATTGTCGCGAACTATTTTTTGTTTCTTGGTCTTCGGATGAGGAGGTTCTACTCCCAATTTGTTCTTCAGGTTAAGCTTGGATAAAGATTTGACTGTTGTTAAAATACGACCTTTTGCGATCTCTATTTGATTTTCCAGCTCTGGTGAATTTAAGGAATCTATTTTGATTTCGATTTGTTGTTGTGCTTGACCGCCTTTGGGTTTACCCGAAACCGATAGTGTTGTTTCTTCCAACTTAACATTCGATTTAGGATCAATGGAGACTTCCGAGGCCAGCGCAAATTGTAGTCTTCGATACATTTTTAAATTAATCTTGCCGTCCGCTACGTCCTTGACATAACCAACCCACTCGGTTTCTAATTCAGTCAACTTCTCCTCTGAGTACGAACGTGCTAAAAGGTTTTCTGCTTGTGACAAATTGTCTGTCGAGAGTCCGAGCTGGCCAACTTTGTTCCTGTACCCTTCGAATTCCGCGTTTGAGGGAAACTGTGACGATAACACACAGCGAAATCCTATATAGTAACTTGAGAAGGCTGAATTCATTCCACCACGATCAGCTACACGCAAATAGAGAAAATTATCGTTATTCCATGATCCTCCCCGAATAACACGTTGTGTTTCCACATTAGCAGATTGACTATTCTCAAATGATATCAAGTCTCCAGCCACCGGGTTATCTTTCTGATCTTTTACATAGAAGTATGGATCGTACTCATCCATACACCATTCCATTACATTACCAGCCATGTCGTATAGCCCATAGCCGTTCATTGGATAACTAGCCACAGGTGCAGTTCGTCCCCAGCCATCTATCCCTTGTGGATCACCATAATTAACATTATCAGAACTAAACTGATCTCCCCATGGATATCGACCACCAACCAGCCCTCCCCGCGCCGCCTTTTCCCACTGCGCTTCAGTCGGAAGTTGTTTCCCAACCCATCGGCAATAAGCAGCAGCACCGTACCAAGTCACCTCAATCACAGGATGGTTCTCAAATCCGCCCTTAGGTCGATATCTTCCATCAACAAATTCAATCAATACATGGTCACTGTTAAGATCTAGCAGTTGATGTCCAAATTCATCAGCGTTTTGTGTCCGGTCATTGAGAAATTTGGCATACATTCTATTAGTAACTTCAGTAACATCTATGTAGAATTTATCGGTATAGACCACATGTTGAGGAGTTTCCGCCTCAAACCATGAACGTTTAGCCCCTTTACCTGCAAAATCGCGTATCAATAGATCAATTTCTGCTTCGCTAGTTCCCATTTTAAATTCCCCCGTCGGAACTAGAATCATCTCAGCCCCATCTATGCTGATCATAGTTTCAGCCAGGATATAATCCGCAATTCCAAATCCAAATACCACCATTAAAACCAAGGATAGTAACTTTGTCCAATTGCTGGTCACGAACATTCTCTTTCAAGATTGGGGGGTGATTGCCAAGTAGATACTCATTGCGTATAACAAAGTTAATACATATCATTCCTTTACAGAATATACTGGCTTTATGTTCTTGCCTAATTCAAGCTATCACTTCAGGATAATCATCTTCTGCGTAGACACATAGTCTGCTGTCTTCAGCGTATAGAAGTAGGTACC
>DTRI01000291.1:0-1361 GCA_012966015.1 Flavobacteriales bacterium
GAATAACCGAGTGAGGAACCACCTGCACCACAGAAAAGTGAGATGACGGAGGGTTTATTCATCATTTATAGTCTAAGGTAACGGATCGGCTTCACTTCTTCTTCAACGATTAATACCTCAAAGTTGTGTAACACCTTTCCTGTGGACCTGCTGATAGGTTCTAAATCAGGCAAGTTAAATGGATCCACCCCTATGTACTCTCTAATAGTACTTTATCTCACTACAGTTATAGTTGTATCTTTTCCATATCCATACTCATCACAAACGAGTGAGTTGTACTGAATAAATACAACTGTATTTATTCAGTTTTTAGGTATACAGCAAAGTGATTTTTTTCTTTAACCTTGTTTTTCCAATATAGGTTACTTTCAAATAAACCAACTGTTTGGTAACCATTAATTTCAGTTAATGGCTCCGTTGGTCTACCGATGATGATCAAGTCTGGTTGTTTTTCAAGAATTAAGTCTAAATTATTATTGAGAAGATGGTTTCTGTTGTGTTTGTTATTATCTGACCAAAACCAGAAAGCAGGTCTTTTACCTTGGTTATGATTAGCAAAAATGTTCTTATTGAAAAATGGAAGAATAGATGTTGACCAAAAGTTGGTGGCGTAGATCTTGGTGTTAGAAAGGTCCTTTTCCTTAATGTAATTTGCAACAGCTTGTCCTCCAGAATAACTCCCGTGGTAATCTGAGATTGCCGAAGAATACGCCCAATACATGTGTAGGATAAAAACAGCTGTAAAGGTTATGGTCGCAATTCGACTAAAATAAGTCCATGTGATTCTTTCTCTGGTGTCCGATTTCTGGAAGCTGATCCACATGGGTAGAATCCATGCCAAAAAGAGAATCCCCTGATGCCATGAATTGTAATATTTGATGGCAAACAAAAGAATGATTGAGAACGATGATAGAAAGTACAATAGCAACACGCGTTGGGACCAAAACCACAGGCATGAAATGACTAGAGCCAAGTATGATAACGGCTGAATTTCAAAGAAAATCTCGTCTAACACTTTCAAAAACATTGATTTGATACGGTGTGGCTCGAAATGATAGTTTTTGGCAAAGGATGAATCGGGGGGTTGCCATAGTTGGACCGCCATCAATAATAGAAAAAGTGTGAAAACGGCAAATGAGATGATTTGTCGTTTTTGTTTTTCTGGTCCAAGTCTATTCCACGATTGCAAGGTATGGAGCAAATGAATAAACATCACAGAAATAGCGATAAGTGCCGAAAACACACTTGTGTATGCTAGTAAACAGAGCAGTATAGTAAAAAGATAAACCCGCTCAGATTTCTGTGGATAAATACTGCCGATCATGAAAATTAATAGAGGAAGAAGAGTATAACTTCGAGCC
>DTRI01000291.1:1400-2452 GCA_012966015.1 Flavobacteriales bacterium
AGTGAACGGAAATAGAATTTTGAGGATGGTGGGAAATGGCGAAGTACGTACAAAAACGTATACACCAGCGGTAGCAATAAAAAAACAGATAACTTGAATCGTTGGATAATAAGGGAAAATCCTGCTTGGGATCATCAAGATCAAGTACCATAGGCCAGGATGTCCTTCATAACGTAAACGTTGAAAAAGTAACTCAAATAATCCTGAATCTCGGGCGATCAACCAAGCTTGTGCTTCATCTGCCCATGGTTCGTGTTTTCTCAATACTAATACACCTAGAACAACATAGATACCTACAATAAGATAATCGACTTTGCTTGACAACTGCCACCATGTCCTTTTATCTTTTAGCATTGTCTTGATTAATCCATTGTCCATATTATTTTGATCCTGTTATACAGCGAAAACCGCTGATACTGTCGGTGGGATCCGTCGGACTGCCGAAACTGCAGTTAGCTACACGCAGACTGAGTAGCACATCACTGAACCAAGAACCGCCCCGCAAAACACGGCTATCATGATCACTGTCATACCAATCCTGACACCATTCCCAAACGTTGCCCGACATATCATACAAACCATATCCATTACGCTTAAAGCTGCCTACTGGGGTACAATATTTCCACTTATCCCTACCCCCTATGTCATCGTGGTTAGTATACTCACGTACAATACTTTCTGCATCGTCCCAAGGGAATCTTTTATCAACTAAACCGTCCCTAGCAGCAAATTCCCACTCGGTTCCAGTTGACAATCGCTTACCTGTCCACTTAACATATACAGTTGTATCACGTCAAGTCACATATATCATCGGGTGTTTGTCAATTCAGTATAAACCTGATCTAACCTCTTGGTTCTTGGTTCCACATCTTTTTCCTTTCCATGTGACACATAATCAATCCCATGTATTACCGAATAGAAAAGTAACTTCCATTTATCATAACCTGTGACCTCAATTATACTATCCAGTATCTGTGGTTTCAGTGACTGTTCGTAGTAAGTATTAGCAAAGTCGAACTCCTTATCACCAAACATCCCTTTTTCAAAATCGA
>DTRI01000292.1 GCA_012966015.1 Flavobacteriales bacterium
AAATTCGTCAGGTACTTATTGGTTTTTCTGTTGCGATCATTCTTTATGTTCTCGCCTTGTCCGTGTCATCGGTCAATATGTTTACCGGCGAGATTACATGGTTTACTAAACTAGGTGCAAAAACTGAAGGGAAGAAAGTAATGGAACGGATAGAGAGCTGGAGTGACCAAAATCGTAGTAATCCCAACTCACACAACCCATATTTTTTCAAATAACCCGTATTCTTACAACCATTTCGAGAAGCTTAAATAGCAAGGAGCTAGTTTTGAGCAGCTTTGTAAATAAGCGAGTAGAAAACACCAGCAACTCCACGGTGGACTAAAGGGTTATGTAGTACGCCGTGGGGTGGATTGGTATATAGATGGACTGTCAAGGAGTGGTATTCTTATTTGATTTGCATTCTTTAGATGTCATACTATACCATATGATTTTATTTTTAATAAGAGGCGATATAAATGGCTAGTATATGTAAAGTATGTGGACATGCGGCAGGATTATTTAACTTGAAAAACGGAATATGCCAAGCATGTCTTGATGATAGTCAAACGACTGCAGACAAAGCGTTTGAATCTACTAAAGCCACAACACAGACGACTCCGCCCGAGCCACAGAACAACAGTCTCCGATTCTGTTCTGCCTGCGGTGATAAGCTTGCTCAAATTGCCAAATTTTGCCCTAGTTGCGGTGGATCAGTCATCCAGCCCGCCACGACTCCAACTACGAGCACCTCCAACGAGTCCATAGTTGAGGTTTCTAATGTGAATACCCAGTCAAACCCGCAAAAGACTCGTAATGTAATTATTAATTTAACATTGTTGGCTTGGGGACTGTTGAACCTTGTCGTATATAACACAGGGACACAAGCTGTGTTAACTGGTGAATTAATGTGGTCTGATGGGTCAAAAATTTGTAACGTTAATCGAAGCAAGATCTGTGACTTCATATTCTTTGCGGGTGCAAGCAACAAGCAATTCACTAAGAATAAATCTGAAACTTTTGATTTCTTACTCCGTAAGTAATCGGTCAAGTGATCTGATATCTATCAATAGCATTCATGACACAAGCATGCCTATAGGTTTTCTGTAATTAAGTCTCTTAGCTAACTTCACTTTACTCAAAGATCTGAAGATTGATAATGAGCTGATTAATATTGTAGCTCAGTTATTGTCGGTACCTGATGTAGGTAACACCGGTAAAGGAATGGTAGTAGGTAATGGCCTCTCCCCACTCTTAGGGGTGGTGTATTTAAACACATTAGACCATCAACCAGATAGTAGCCGTAATATTATCTATCTACGCATATGGATGACTTTGTGATTCTAGCAAAGACACGATGGCATCTTAGACAATCAATATAACACAAAGAATTGTATCAAAGCTAAAGTTAAGACTACACGATAAGCAAAAGTGCTTTATTTGCTCATGTCACTATTTTTATAGATGTTACTATTTTTATATTGTTTGCTTTTAAATATCAGTTTTACCTTCTTGCACGATGGTACTAGGGTGCCATATAGGTTCCGAGTACCCTTTGTATAATCGCACACCTTACTCTTTTCAGCATTTCGTGTGCACAGCTCATATAGTGCTTGCTCACTTGTTTCGCCCAGACCCGCTTCCCTGCGTTTATTTCGAAAGTGTTGTGATGCAATGCATTTCTTTGTATTTTCGTATTTTGTATGCACCTCATTTATACTCACAAGTACGCCATCTCTCAACAAATCTCGGGCTTCCTGTTGATCCTCTTTAGTCAGCTTTTTGAACGATTGGGACAATAAAAAGTCCGAGGATAAGTCGCGAACTAATTCACCAATCCTACGTTCAACATCCCTTAAAGATTTTTCAACAACGCTGCAAATCTCTTTCTTTGTTGGCTGGTATTTTGATATTGCAAAGTTATGGTGAAACCTTTGATAAGTAAAAAACGTATTTACGGCAAGATCCGCGATCTCTTTATCAATGATTTTGTTTCTGTCGATGTATTCGTATAGCAAGTCACTTGCTTTATCGAACGAAGTCGAACTACACCCAATTAAGTCCAAATCTGCCCTCAACTCAATATCTTGCTTGGATTCTGTCCTTTGCTCACAAATACGCGCCTCTTCGTCCATCTCCTGATCTAACATGTATTGCAAGCCACTACATTCCATTTTATCTGGCGACCCCCCCATCCATTCGGGCACCCAACCTGCACTTGCTTGATTAGCAAATGAAAAGAGTGTTAGAGTTAGCAGTGTAGTCACTATATTTTTCATATAATATATCCTTAAGCTTTAGAATTAATGATTGAAAACGATTATATATGATATGACTAACGATTAAATTGAGACATGAAAATAAATCTCAATGGATTCTGGCTGCCGGCCTTCTTCAACACGAATGTCTTGTGACTTGTGTTTAGGGTAAGTGTATTTAGCTATTTCTTATCCAATGACAACGTCACCTTTGG
>DTRI01000293.1:0-34177 GCA_012966015.1 Flavobacteriales bacterium
AGGATCTTGTTCATATGATTCTGAGAAACTACAGCACCTAGATTTGTGTTGCTATCAGTAGGGTCGCCTACCACAAGTTTTTTGGTTTTAGCAGCAAATTCTGTTTTGAATTTGTCATAAATCCCTTTTTCCACAAATATTCGGCTGCCACAGAGGCAAATCTCACCTTGATTCGAAAATGAAGATTTTATGGTCGTATCCATCATTTTATCAAAATCGCAATCTTCGAATATGATGTTCGGATTTTTCCCTCCCAATTCCAATGATAATTTCTTGAACATAGGTGCAGCTACCTTCGCTATCTCAGCTCCTGTTTCTGTTCCACCAGTAAATGATATTAGTGGAATATCAGGATGTGAAGTGATCGCAGCACCAACCTTGTTTCCATATCCATGAACTATATTTAGGACTCCGGCAGGAAGCCCCGCTTCTATGCAGATTTCCGAAAGCAGGTAAGCCGTCATTGGTGTGACTTCCGATGGTTTGGCAACCACACAATTCCCGGCGGCCAGGGCAGGCGCAATTTTCCAGGTAAATAAATACAAGGGTAAATTCCAGGGCGAGATGCAACCGGCCACGCCAATGGGCTCCCTAAGCGTATAATTGAATCCAAGGTCGCCCATGGAATGTGACTCAGAAGCGTAGTGCAGTATTGCCGTTGCGAAAAAATGAAAATTGGTGGCTGCCCTGGGTATGTCCACTGCTTTGGCTAAACTAATGGGCTTGCCATTGTCCCTGGATTCAGCCTTAGCGAGCCCATCAAGATTTTTCTCTATCAGCGATGAGATTCGCAACAATACCTCAGATCGCTTTTCTTTGCTGGTAGATGACCACTCGGGGAAAGCCTTTTGTGCTGCACGTACGGCATCGTTCACATCATCTTCATTCGAATCTGGAATTAGAGAATATACTTCTCCCTTTGACGGATCGTAATTATCGATATATTCTTTACTAGCCGGTTCAACTAGCTTGCCATCAATATAGTTTTGCAGTTTTTGCATTAGATCACAAATTTAGACATTTGAGCGAGGCTTTTGCACCCGTAACGCGTCTTTTGGAGTTAATGATTAGGTCTTTACAAGTGTTAACACTCCGATCACAGTTTAACCACCATGATGTGAGAAGCAATTACCTTAACTATTGGTATCTTGGACAAGCATATTTCCGTGGTAGAAAGAAAAAACAATTGGATAAAGAGTCCTTCCTTTGAGCAGTATGAGTTTCTTGCTAAATATTAGAAGTGTGATTACGCTCTCATCGTCCTTGCCAGATACTCATTTTACAATGACCTTCTTATTTGTGATACCCTTTTCCGTTATTAACTGAAGCGTATAAATCCCCGAAGCAAAATTGCCGACATCAATTGTCTTTTTATAAATACCCGCCCGGCTCGGTAGCACTGAGGAATTCTCGTTCACCCCTTCGTCATATACAGATTGACCCATGACATTGAGCAATTTTATCATCAAATAGCGTGACTCTACAAGCGCTATTTCCACTACAAATTTATCAGCGCTAGGATTGGGATAGACTTTGATGTGGTCAGCAGCCATCAATTCTTTAACACCAGACGAAGTTAGAATATCCCAGTGCAATGTTGCGCTTCCACTGTTTCCTCCGTACCCATCCACAAAAAGCCATACATTTTGACTACTGGCAGTGCCATTTACCCACGAAAGCACATTACCATCCGGATCATCGAGATATGCCAGTTCGTTGTTTGTCGCTGCTGTACAATTAATATACCTCCCGTATAGTACGACATCGTAGTCGTTTGCAGTGGTCCAGAAATGCAAAGTGCCTCCTTGAGGTACCGCAGTGTTGAGGGCATATACAATATCCTTGCCGGTGCCACCTCCGCTGTTGCTCGTATAAACATGAGTAAAACCTGTAGTTGTATAACTTGCACTGCCGGATGCACCGTATACAATTATAGGATCATTGCAGTCGTCACCGGCCTGGGCAAATGAAACAGTATAGCAAAATGTCGTGATTACAGTTAAGGTGAATAGCTTCATGGTGCGATGTTTTAGAAGGATTCGATGGACCTGAAGATAATAAAGTTAAAGGAATTTCCTCTCCTCGAACTTAGCCTGAAAAAGTAATTCAAAGAACCTCTGCTACATGCATCCTAGCCGTCCTCCATCCACTGGCAGGTTAACACCATTAATATAAGCAGCAGCGTCAGAGGCTAAAAATGCAACCGCATAGGCAATCTCTTCAGATGTAGCAAATCTGCCGGCAGGAATCATGCCTTTACTTTGTGCTATTATATCATCAACAGAGGCATCAGTTTTTTTAGCCTTATTATCGAGTAAGGCATGCAATCGTGCCGTGTCTGTAAATCCCGGCAATACATTATTAACTGTAATCCCAAATTCCCCGAGCTCTTTTGAGAGAGTCTTTGACCAGCTAGCCACCGCGCCTCTGATAGTATTAGAAACACCCAGGCCCTGAATGGGTTCTTTTGCGGATGTAGAAATAATATTAATTATGCGGCCACCGCCCAACTCTTTCATGCCTGGCACTACCGCTTGCACGAGAATCTGATTGCAAATAACATGATTTGAAAATGCATTCATAAAAGCTCTTGGGTTGGCGTCCACAGCTAATCCGGCATCTGGTCCGCCTGTATTGTTTATCAAGATGTCTACTGTAGCATGCTCCTCCAGATACTCCTCCACTTTTACGCTTAATTCATTGGGTAAGCTGAAGTCCGCTTTTATATAGTGATGCTCCTGGCCCTGGCTGGAATCTAATTCTGCTTTAACTTCTTGAAGTTTCTGTCTGTTTCTTGCCAGCAGAACAATACTGGCTCCTAATTCAGCGAGCTCTATAGCAATTGCCTTTCCGATACCCTGTGTGCTTCCGCAAACGAACGCAGTTTTTGATTTGAGGTTAATATCCATAACTTCTATTTGTTTTTTATCTTAGCCACAAATTTAAAAATATAAAACAATGAGTATTCAAAGGCCATTTAATTTCAAGAGCTGGATTGACCAAAACAAGCATTTACTCAAGCCACCCGTTGGTAACCAGTGTGTTTATACTGAAGCAGAGAATTTTATTGTGATGGTTGTTGGCGGACCCAATAGTCGCAAAGATTATCATTACAATGAAAGTGAGGAGTTCTTCCATCAATTGGAAGGCGATATCATTTTGAAGATAATGGAAGATGGGAAACCAGTCGACATTCATATAAATGAAGGTGATATATTTCTCTTGCCGCCTAAAGTGCCACACTCACCTCAAAGACCGGCAAATACCGTGGGATTGGTAATGGAAAAAGTTCGAGATGACAACGACACGGATGGACTGCTATGGTTCTGTGAAGAATGTAATGAGAAGATATACGAAGAGAAGTTTCATCTTGAAGATGTTGTTTCTCAGCTGCCACCGATTATGGAGCGCTTCTATTCATCGCTTGAAAACAGAACCTGTAAAAATTGCAATGCTGTAATAGAGCCCCCAACGAAGTAAGTGTCAATGTTGGTTGTAGATATCCATACCCACATACTTCCTGAACACATACCCAACTTTCGAGAAAGGTTTGGTTACGGCGAATTTATTCGCCTGGAACATCACAAACCCTGCTGTGCCAGGATGATGATGGACGATGAGTTTTTTCGTGAAGTTGAAGACAACTGTTGGTCGGCTGAAACCAGAATGAAAGAGTGTGATCACCATCATGTCAACGTGCAGGTGTTATCAACGGTACCCGTGATGTTTTCTTACTGGGCAGAGCCCAAAGACACGCTGGACTTATCCATTTTTTTAAATGATCACATAGCGGGAATCGTTGAGAAATACCCGAAACGGTTTGTTGGCCTCGGTACGCTTCCTATGCAGGATAGTGAGCTTGCCATCAAGGAGCTGGAGAGATGCAAGGAGATTGGAATGCGTGGCATACAGATCGGGTCGCACATCAACAATTGGAACCTGGATCAGCCTGAAGTTATTGATGTGTTCACAGCAATGGAAGCCCTCGATATGGCATTGTTTGTTCACCCGTGGTGGTGGATGGCCAAAGAAAAGATGCCTAAATATTGGTTGTCCTGGCTGGTAGGTATGCCCGCCGAAACTTCGCTGGCCATTTGCTCTATGATATTTGGTGGGGTATTTGCCAGGCTGCCGAATTTAAGGGTTGCTTTTGCCCATGGAGGAGGAGCATTCCCGGCAACCATTGGTAGAATTGAGCATGGGTTCAGCGTACGGCCGGACTTAGTTGCTAGAGACAATGACGTTAACCCAAGGGAATATCTTGGGAAGTTCTATTTGGATAGTCTTGTACACGATAAAAAAATGCTCGACTATATTATTGATCTTATAGGTGATGATAAGGTGGCTATGGGAACAGACTATCCATTTCCTCTCGGAGAGCTTGTTCCAGGAGAGCTAATCAATAGCATGAATTACAATAATGAGCGAAAAGAACGTTTGTTGAGCGGTACGGCATTGGAATGGCTAGGGTTGGAGGGAAGTGACTTCAAATAAATAAGACGTTCATTTTTATGATCTTACGGACAGAGAAACTGGTTAAGAAGTACAAGAGCAGGGCTGTTGTTAACGAGGTGTCAATTGAGGTGGCCCAAGGTGAGGTTGTGGGCTTGCTAGGACCAAATGGTGCCGGTAAGACCACTACATTCTATATGATGGTTGGGCTAATAAAGCCCAACTCTGGAAACATTTACCTGGGGGATGAAAACATTACGACACAACCAATGTATAAGAGAGCACAGAAGGGTATTGGCTACTTGCCGCAGGAAGCATCTGTTTTTAGGAAGCTAAGTGTTGAAGACAATTTGATTGCGGTATTGGAAATGACCTCCTTGTCTAAAAAGGAGCAGAAGGAAAAGCTGGAGGACCTGCTAGAAGAATTTGGCCTTCAACACGTCAGAACAAATCGTGGTGATTTGCTTTCAGGAGGTGAAAGAAGAAGAACGGAAATTGCCAGGTCTCTGGCGGTAAGTCCTAGTTTTATCTTGTTGGATGAGCCATTTGCGGGTGTTGACCCCATTGCAGTTGAAGACATCCAAAATATTATTTCTCAGCTTCGAGAGAAAAATATTGGCATTTTAATTACTGATCACAATGTGCATGAAACACTCTCTATAACAGATCGCTCGTATCTCCTGTTCGAGGGAAAAATATTAAAGGCCGGCACTTCTAAGGAGCTATCTGAGGATGAGCAAGTGCGGAAGGTGTACTTGGGTCAAAATTTTGAGCTCAGGGAGAGGGCGCCTTAATCTTCCCAGTCCGGGATTGGAATCATGTCCTTGACGATGAAAGCTCCCGGATATTCCTCATACAATTCTTTGTGCAGCTTTTGCGCTTGCAGGTGAGTTCTAAAATCTCCGACCCTTACCTTAAAGTAGGGTGCATCATAAATCACATAGCCTTCATAGTCTGGCAGCTTCTCAACGAACCCCGCTTTTTCTTTTAACGCACTTTTTTTACTTGCACCAAAAAATATTTGAACCCTAAAGCCAGGCATCAATCCTCGCTCTGCCTTATTGCTTGCAACGTGTCGATTTACCAGCTCACTAATTCTTTTGTCTTGCACTAGAGTAACTCCAGAGGAATCCTTCTTCGGTTTCTGAGCAGGCGCAACAACATAGACCAATTGCAAAACGGTAAGCAGTAAAATAATTCGTGTCATCTTGCCCGTAAAATTACACATCTACAAATAATGAAAAGTGTTTTTATATCGAAGTTAATAACAGCGATTGACAGTGTACGAGCCAATCTGCGCTTGTTTGCCGAATTTTAATTGATTTTCATCGATTTTTGATTCCCGAACTAAATATTCTTATAAATTTGCCGTCAAATTGATTTTATCTCTGCTGTTCGGAAGAAAATGACTATGACCCACAGCTTGTCCAAGTCCAATAGTTTGAACATAGATTTTCAGAATTATCTCTCTGCATCTCGGCGGCGAATACTAGCGTCAATTTCAATCCTTCTTTTTTCTTTTGCAATTATTGTACCAGGTGTAAATGCCCAGGATGATATTGACGGAGCGGCTATTTTTAAGAAGACATGTACTCAATGCCATACCATAGGCAAGGGTAAGTTAACCGGCCCGGACCTTAAAGATGCGCACAAGAGAGTTCCTCAACCCCATGAGGAATGGATGGTTCCATGGATACAGAATTCCCAGGCAGTAATTAAAGCAGGGGATGCATATGCCGTTAAGATATTTGAAGAGTATAACAAGACGCTGATGACCACCAATCCTCTGTCTGACGAAGAGGCACTCGCGGTGATTCAATATATGGTTGAGGAGAGCGCCAAAGAAACGACAACGGCAGGCGCTGTTGCAGATAATCCATATGAGCCCGCACCGGAAGAAGAGCCGGATAACACCTCAGATTATATATTGTTGGCATTCGGTGCAATATTTTTAACCCTGATTTTTATCCTCGGGTCAGTAGGGAAGTCCCTGAAAAGACTGGTAGCTGAAAGGCAAGGCTCTCCGGAACCGATAGAGCTAAGCGCAATAGGGAGCCTGAAGCAATGGATGGGTTCCAACAAGAGAGTTGTCGCGGTTATTATTATTGTGCTAATTGCATATGGTTCGAAACAGGGTTGGAATGCAATGCTTTACCTGGATGTGCAACAGGGATATGAACCAGAGCAACCTATTTGGTTTTCGCACAAAGTTCATGCTGGCACCAATGGAATAAACTGCGTTTATTGCCACTCAAGTGCCGAGAAAGGAAAGACCGCTGGGATTCCTTCGGCAAATGTTTGCATGAATTGCCACAAGGCGATTAAGGATGGAACGTTTACCGGTGACAAAGAGATTCCGAAAATCTATGCTGCCCTGGACTATGACGTGGAGAAACAAACTTATGGAGAGAATACAACACCGATCAATTGGATTAGAGTGCACAGCCTTGCTGACTTTGCCTATTTTAATCATTCACAGCATGTGGTAGTAGGACAGGTAGAATGTCAAACATGCCACGGACCGGTAGAGGAAATGCATGTGATGAGACAGGAATCCATGTTAACCATGGGCTGGTGCATCGATTGTCACAGGAAAACAGAAGTGAAGATGGAAGGCAATGAATATTATACAGAGCTCCATGCAAAGCTGGTAGAAAAACATGAAGGTGAAAAAATCACAGTAGACAAAATGGGCGGCATAGATTGCGCCCGATGTCATTACTAATTAAAAGAACAGATGCCAACTACGAAGAAATATTTCAAGAGTCCGGAGGAGCTGGAAAATAAGCAGGAGTTTATTGACCAACAGCAAGACGAATTCGTTGAAAAGCTTCCCATCGATAAATTTCTAGGTGATAGTGGGCTCTCAACTTCTTCTGCTTCAAGAAGGGATTTTCTAAAGTTCTTAGGTTTTGGTGTAGGTGCTGCAACGCTGGCGGCATGTGAAGGGCCAGTGAATAAGGCGATACCTTATTTGAATAAACCAGAGGAGATCACACCTGGAGTTGCTAATTGGTATGCTTCCACCTATATGAATGGCAAGGACTATTGCCCTATCCTGGTAAAGACAAGGGAGGGCAGGCCTATTCATATTGAAGGCAATAAATTGTCACCTGTTACTAATGGGGCGGTCAATGCTCGGGTGCAAGCCTCGGTTTTATCCCTGTATGACTCAGGCAGATTGAAAGGGCCAATGGCCAACGGAACGGAAAGCACCTGGGCTGCTGTCGATAAGGAAATAGGATCCAAGCTAAATGCAATAAGGGCTAATGGGGGAAGTGTACGCGTTTTGAGCAGTTCTATTGGAAGCCCAACCACTAAACGGGCGATTCATGAGTTTCTTGGAAGTTTTAACGTACAGAATGGGGGTGATTCTGAAGAGGAGGCAGCATCTGTTGATACTAAGCATATTGTATATGATGCAGTATCATATGCTGGAATCAGAACAGCAAATGAGCTGAGCTTTGGGAAAGCAGTAGTACCTAATTACAGCTTTGATAAGGCAAAGGCAATCGTGAGCGTTGGAGCGGACTTCCTGGGTAACTGGGTGGCGCCAGTTGAGTTTAGTCAGCAGTACGGTTTAGCGCGAAGAGTGGATAAGGGAAGCCTGGCGAAACACATTCAATTTGAATCTAACCTTTCTCTATCGGGTAGCAATGCGGATGACAGATATCCTGTCAAGCCTTCACAGTACGGAGCGATCTTAACAGGTTTATACAATGAAATCGCTAAGTTAATGGGCCGCCCAGCTGTTCCAGCAGGAAAGCTCGACGGAGAAATGATGAGCAATGTAATGGCCGCTGCAAATCACCTGTTAAAGAATAAAGGTGCAGCCATTCTGGTTTCAGGCTCAAATAATACAAATCATCAAGTGATTGCTAACTCGATAAACGAGTTAATAGGCAGCTATGGCAATACTATTGACCTGGACAATCCAAGACTTAATATTCAAAGTGATGATGCCGCCCTTGCTGGTTTGATAAAGGAGATGAATGCAGGTTCAGTTTCTGCACTTATCATTTACGGCACGAACCCATCTTATTCTCTGCCCAATGCCAGTGAGTTCAACAGTGGTTTAGAAAAAGTCGGACTAACGGTTTCTTTCACGGACAGAATGGATGAAACAGGGGCATTGGTTAACTACATTTGCCCCGACCACCACTATTTAGAGTCTTGGAATGACGCTAACTCCGTTTCGGGAGAGTACAGCTTGTGCCAGCCAACCATTAAGCCTTTGTTCAAGACGAGACAAGCGCAAGAAAGCCTTTTAAATTGGGGAGGGAACAAATCTGAGTATCTGTCATTCTTGAAGAAAAATTGGGAGGAGAATGTTTATCCTAACCAAAGCAAGCACGCATTTTTTGATTCATTCTGGAATCAGAGTCTCCATGACGGGGTAGTTACAATATCAGCTAAGCCAAAAGAGGAGGCAGGGGAAGAGCTAACCGAGGGGGAACCGGAAGAATCCATGAGCAATCCTATTGTGGAAGCTGCTACAAATCTCAGCGGCTCGGAAAGCTCTGAAGGTACATGGGAGTTGTCGCTTTACGAAAAAATTGGAATTGGTAATGGAGAACACGCCAATAATCCTTGGTTACAAGAGCTTCCGGATCCTGTTTCAAAAGTTTGCTGGGACAATTATATAACCATGAATCCTTCGCAAATGAAGGAGCTTAATTTCAACACAACCCTGGGCCAGGTACAGGAGGCGGACGTGGTGGAAATAAGTGTAAATGGAACTACTATCAAGGCGCCGGTTTATCCGCAGTACGGCCAAGCGAGGGGAACTATTGGCTTAGCTGTTGGTTACGGAAGATCAGGCTCAGGAAAAACAGGAGATGGAGTAGGTGTCAATGCATATCCTCTAGCGTCCTTTGCTGATGGATATATATCTTTTGAACCAGGCAGCGTTGAAATGAGTGGATCGAAAGGAGGCTATCACATTGCTACCATTCAAACGCATCACACAATGATGGGCCGTGACCCGGTTCGCGAAACGACTTTGGAGGAATTCAGCGCTGACCCTAAATCAGGCAATCCAGACACTAAAATACCTACTGTTGATCATAAGATGAAATCTCCGGAGGAGATTAATCTATGGCAGAGCTTTCCAAGAGAAGGACATTTTTGGAATCTGTCTATTGATCTTACGGCATGTATAGGTTGTGGAGCTTGTGTAGTAGGTTGTAATTCAGAAAATAATGTGCCGGTAGTTGGTAAGGATGAGGTGCGAAGGAGCAGGGAGATGCACTGGATTAGAATAGATAGGTATTACAGCAGTGATGAGGAACAAAAACCTGAAGATGACAGAGATCTCGATGCACTTGAAGTCCCTTCTGTCTCAGGAAGTTTGTCGGTGGTTTTTCAACCTATCATGTGCCAGCACTGCAACCACGCACCATGCGAAACAGTTTGTCCGGTAGCTGCCACAACGCACAGCAACGACGGACTCAACCAAATGATTTACAACCGCTGCGTTGGAACAAAATTCTGCCTGAACAATTGCCCTTATAAAGTGAGGAGATTTAATTGGTTCAATTATAAGAATGATGATAAATTTGCTGATGTTAATCCATCGCAGGATGACTGGGGCAAAATGGTGCTTAACCCGGATGTGGTAGTAAGAGCGAGGGGAGTAATGGAAAAATGCTCTATGTGTATTCAAAGAATACAGGAGGGCAAATTAACAGCAAAAAAGGGTGGTAGAAAGCTGGTTGATGGAGACATACAAACAGCTTGCGCCTCAGCTTGCCCAACGCATGCCATTAAATTCGGGGATGTAAATGATGAGACCAGTGAAATGGCTGAACTCAAGGAGAATCCAAGAAGCTATTATCTATTAGGAGAATTAGACACACAACCTTCGGTTAGATACTTAACCAAGGTTAGAAATAAGCATAAAGCATAAGAACAATTATAAATGTCAAACGTTGTAGCTGAAATACGAGACCCACTTATACTAGGCGACAGGACCATCCACGACATTACCGTGGATGTTGCCAGGTCTGTAGAGGGAAAAGCCAACAAGTGGTGGTTTATTGTGTTTGCGATTGCTGTATCTGCAGCAACCTGGGGTGTATGCTGTATATTGTATACGGTAGGGGTAGGAATAGGAAGCTGGGGTGTAAACAAGACTGTTGGTTGGGCTTGGGATATTACAAATTTTGTATGGTGGATTGGAATTGGTCACGCGGGAACATTGATTTCTGCTGTTCTGCTGTTATTTCGACAGCGCTGGAGAATGGCAATAAACAGATCGGCGGAAGCAATGACAATTTTTGCGGTGATGATGGCGGGATTGTTCCCGATTCTACACATGGGAAGGCCTTGGTTAGCATACTTTAACTTGCCGCTTCCCAATCAATTGGGTTCTCTCTGGGTTAACTTTAATTCTCCGCTGGTTTGGGATGTTTTTGCTATCACCACATACCTAACCGTGTCTATTGTTTTCTGGTATCTGGGTTTGATTCCTGACTTGGCAATGATCAGGGATAGGGCTAGGGTAAGAGGAAATGCTATGTACGACAAAGTTTATAGTCTGCTTAGCTTTGGATGGAGTGGCCGTGCAAGGGATTGGAGCCGGTTTGAAGAGGTTTCACTGGTATTGGCGGGGCTGGCAACGCCACTTGTATTCTCTGTTCACTCTATTGTGAGTATGGACTTCGCCGCAGGTATCGTGCCCGGGTGGCATACAACTATTTTCCCACCTTATTTTGTGCTTGGAGCCTTGTTCTCTGGATTTGCCATGGTTCTTACACTGACGCTAACCATGCGCAAAGTGATGAACCTCGAAAACTACATTACCATCCGTCACGTCGAATCCATGAACTACATTATCATCCTTACCGGTTCTTTGGTAGGTACTGCCTATATCACGGAATTGTTCATGTCATGGTATTCAGGTGTTGAGTATGAGCAATACGCGTTTATTAACAGAGCTACAGGTCCCTATTGGTGGGCTTATATGTGCATGATGACCTGCAACGTGGTAACACCGCAGCTCTTTTGGATTAAGAGCATAAGAAACAGCTTCACTGCATCTTTCGTAATTGCATTTTTTGTGAATATAGGCATGTGGTTCGAGAGATTTGTGATTATTGTGACGTCGCTGCATCGGGATTATTTGCCTTCCAGCTGGACTATGTTCCACCCAACATTTATTGATGTTGGATTGTTTGTAGGTACGATAGGAATCTTTTTCACCTTGTTCTTATTGTTTGCAAGGGTATTCCCGGTCATTGCCCAGGCTGAAACAAAATCCATCTTAAAGTTGGCTGGATCCCAGTATATGAACGGCGCTGCTGCACCAGCCCCCCCCAAAGAGGATGTGGTAGAAGAGAAAGAAGAAGAGCCAACAGAAGATAATGCTGATGATGAATCAGCGGAAAATGATAAAGAAGATGAGTAAAGTTATACATGCAATGTATGACGATGACGTAAAGTTGTTGGATGGCGTAAAAGCATTGCGTGCCAGCGAGATTCACATTGTAGATGTGTATTCTCCTTATCCGGTACACGGCTTAGATACGGCCATGGGCTTGCCAAGGACGCGTTTGGCAATATGTGCCTTTATATATGCCATGACGGGCCTTGCGGCAGCAGCTACAATGATGTGGTATATGATGATAGTGGATTGGCCAATGAACATCGGCGGAAAACCAAGCTTCAGCTTTATCCAAAACCTTCCTTCGTTTGTACCTATTTTGTTCGAAGCAAGCGTATTTTGTGCTGCACATGGAATAGTTATCACCTTCTTACTGAGGAGCTGGGTTTTACCAGGAGTATCTAATAAGAATCCAGATCCAAGAACTACAGACGACTTACATTTGTTGGAGCTTAACCTTAATGATAAGGAGGCATCAGAAGCGTTGAAAATATTGGAGAATAGCGGAGCAAAAGAGATCAATGAGAAATAGTAATTCCATAGCGTTGATGATTTTTACAGGGGTTGTTCTAATCCTTGGCTCTTGCGCGATTCCGGACAGGAAATATTCGGAAGAGTTAAAACACGATATTCCGGTGCATCAGTTCACCGGCGATTTGGATATGTATAAGTCTCCTTCTATTGAGACTTACGGAGAAAACGCCAATTATAACAACAATATGGGATCCAGACATCCTGTTGCCGGAACGATTCCCAGGGGTTTTATGCCATACATGTATCCAAATACAAATGAGGGTTACATGATGGCGGGCGATAGTCTTCGCAATCCATATTCTAATACACCAGAAAATTTAGCTAAGGGTGCGGATATCTATACTAAGTTTTGCCTTCATTGTCATGGCACAACGGGTGCAGGAGATGGACCGGTTATTACTAACTCAAACGGAAAATTTCCGCCACCAACGTCTTATATTGATGGAGTCTCATCAGGTGGGGGTGACATGAAAGACCTTCCTGTTGGTAAAATGTTCCACACGATAACGTACGGAAGAAACATGATGGGATCACATGCCTCGCAAATAACCGCTGAGGAGAGATGGAAAGTAATTTTGCATATACAAGCATTAATAAATCAGGGCCAGCGTGCTTCAGCGGAAAGCGGAACAGATGAATCGGAAACGGCAAATGAAGAGGAGACATCTGCAGCCGTAGAAGCAGAAGCCGAAGAAGAACAAACAGAAACAGAAGAAAACGAATGAACTACGATTTCACAAATAGGGCCAAGATGATCACTTACGTACTTATGGGCATTGGGCTTATAGCGGTGATTATGGGTTTTGTAAGTGGCTCTCATGCCTCCTGGGCAAATTTATTAGCCAGTAATTTCTTCTTCTTAGGAATAGGATTATTCGGCATAATATTTATATCAAAGCAATATTTAGCACAAGGGGGGTATGGTGTGATATATAAGAGAGTGCCGGAGGCAATGAGTCAATATGTCTTGGTGGGAGGGCCTATCATGCTGTTTATCCTCATCGCGGGAAATCATCACATCTACCACTGGATGGCCGATGGAATTATGGACGATCAAAGTGAGTATTACGATAAAATTATCGCAGCTAAAGAGGCATTCCTTAATAAGCCTTTCTTTTATGCCCGGTCCTTTATCTATGTAGGAGGATGGATGTGGGCTGCCTATGCATTGAGAAAGCTGTCACTTCAACAAGATTTGAACGGAGGAATCATATTTCACAATAAGAGCATTACTGCTGCCGCACTATTCGTTGTGTTCTTTGCAGTGACGGTGTGCACATCCTCCTGGGATTGGATTATGTCAATTGATGCGCATTGGTTCAGCACCTTGTTTGGTTGGTACATCCTTGCAGGATTGTGGGCAAGTGGCGCAGCGGCATTGATATTATTTATTGTATATCTAAAGAACAAGGGCTACTTGCAAGCGGTTAATGATAATCACTTAGGTGATATCGGGAAATGGATGTTTGCAGTGAGCCTGATTTGGGCATACCTCTGGTTTTCGCAGTTTATGCTTATCTGGTATGCCAATATTCCCGAAGAGGTTACTTACTTTCAAATGAGAATTGAGAATTATAGGTATATATATTTCGGAATGATGCTGGTCAATTTCTGCTTTCCATTCTTCGTTCTTGCGTCACGGGATGCAAAGAGAAATCCAGGATTTATTGTAACAGTAGCAATCTTTATTCTTCTTGGACACTTTGCGGATACTTTTATTATGGTAATGGGCGGCACCGTTGGTGCTCACTGGTCAATTGGATTTGTTGAAATAGGTACATTTTTGGGTTTTTTAGGGTTATTTTTGTTCGTTGTGCAACGTTCGCTTGCAAAGGCATCTATAAATATCGAGAGTCATCCATTTTTAGAAGAAAGCGTACACTTACATCACTGATATATAAATGGGGGTTTTACACTACATAGTAATTATATTAGGGCTGCTGGCTGGATGGAAGGTAATTCGCGTTTACGAGCTTTCTGAGGAGCTTAGAGGCTCAGATACTGAAGAGGTCACCACAACAGACAACAGGTGGAACGGTATATTGATGCTGGTAATGATGCTTGCCTTTCTCGCAATGGCAGTTTATGAGGTATTTACCTATCAACAGTTTTTATTACCACCGGCCTCGTCGGCCCACGGTCCTGAAATAGATCAATTGTTATTTGTGTCATTTGTGATAATTGGTATTCCTTTCGTTGCTTGCCACCTGGTGCTGGGATGGTTTGCCTTTGCTTATTTTATGAAGGACGGAAGAGAAGCGTACTATATTTCTCATAATAATCGGCTTGAGTTTATATGGACGGCCATTCCAACTGTGGTGCTTTTCGCCTTGATTTTTTACGGACTGGCTGTGTGGGATTCTGTTATCGCCCCTACCCAGAAGGAGGAAGATACTATGGTCGTGGAGGTATTGGGTAAGCAATTTCAATGGGTTGCCAGGTATCCTGGAGATGATGGTGAATTGGGCGGAGTGAATTACAGGCTATTTGAAGGCACAAACTCAATGGGACTTGATGTGGAAGACACAAGTGCACACGATGATATTGTTATCCTTGGGGAAATGCATCTTCCTGTAAACAAAACAGTGCGGATACAGTTCAGGTCACAAGATGTGATTCACAGTGCGTACCTACCACATTTCAGGGTGCAGATGAACTGTGTTCCGGGGATGTCCACCTCCTTTAAGTTCACCCCTGTTAAAACGACGGAGGATATGAGAGAAGAGCTAAGCAATGAAACATTTGATTACTATCTGTTGTGTAATAAGATTTGCGGAGCAGCACATTACACCATGAAAATGCTTGTGGTAGTGGAGCCTGAGGAGGATTACAATAAATGGTTGGGAGAGCAGAAGGTATTTTATGCAGGAGAGGAGAGCAACATAGCTCCCGTTGAGACGCTGGCGGAAGCGGAGGACATATCAGGGGAGGAAGAAAGCACCGATGAAGAGAGCGTAGAAGCAGAAAAGACAAAGATTTAAACACCGGATAAATAATAAATAGAAATGGGAGATCACGGCCATCATAAGGAACCGTTTATAACCAAATACGTTTTCAGCCAGGATCATAAAATGATCAGTAAGCAGTTCTTGATTACTGCTATTATTATGGCGGTAATAGCCATGATGATGTCCGTTTTCTTTAGGCTACAGCTGGGATTTGACGGTGATAAGTTCCCGATTCTGGCCACTGTATTTGGAGACTGGGCGCCAGATGGCGTATTAGATCCGGGATTTTATCTTGCCCTGGTTACCATGCACGGTACAATTCTCGTATTTTCCGTACTGACAGGTGGCCTGAGCGGAACATTTGCCAATCTTTTAATTCCATTGCAAGTTGGTGCCAGGGATATGGCATCTGGCTTCCTGAATATGCTCTCGTATTGGTTTTTCTTGATCTTCAATATATTCATGATTGTCAGCCTTTTCGTGGAGGGTGGGCCTGCCTCTGGAGGATGGACGGTATATCCACCCCTCAGTGCATTACCACAGGCAATACCGGGCTCCGGATTGGGAATGACACTTTGGCTTGTGGGCATGGCCATGTTTATTGTTTCAGCCTTGCTAGCGGGGCTCAATTACATTGTAACGGTAATCAATCTGCGCACCAAGGGAATGACTATGTTCAGATTGCCACTTTCAATTTGGGCACTCTTTGTAACGGCGATCCTCGGTGTATTGTCTTTTCCGGTTTTGTTGGCCGCGGCGCTATTGCTAATTTTTGATAGAAGCTTTGGAACAAGTTTTTTCTTATCCGATATCCATATAGGTGGGGAGGCATTAAACTATATGGGGGGTAGCCCAATATTATATGAGCATCTATTCTGGTTCTTGGGGCATCCGGAGGTCTATATTATATTACTTCCGGCTTTGGGGATAATTTCGGAAGTCATCGCAACCAATGCCCGAAAGCCGATTTTTGGATATAGGATGATGGTCGCGTCCATACTGTTCATTGGATTTTTATCCTTTATCGTCTGGGGCCACCATATGTTTATCACGGGCATGAACCCATTTTTAGGTTCAGTATTTGTTGCCACAACCCTGGTCGTTGCAATTCCTTCTGCAATTAAAGTATTCAACTATTTGGCAACATTGTGGAAGGCAAATATTCGATTTTCACCCGCTATGCTCTTTGCTATAGGTATGGTATCGCTGTTTATAACAGGTGGAGTTACGGGCATCATATTGGGCGACTCTGCCCTCGATATTAATATTCATGATACTTATTTCGTAGTGGCTCATTTTCACATAGTTATGGGCGCCTCTGCTATCTTCGGAATGTTCGCCGGTATTTACCATTGGTTTCCTAAGATGTATGGCAGAATGATGAATAACAAGCTGGGCTAC
This sequence comes from Flavobacteriales bacterium, assembly GCA_012966015.1. GTDB lineage: Bacteria > Bacteroidota > Bacteroidia > NORP154 > NORP154 > NORP154. The sequence continues at coordinate 16,720 of DTRI01000293.1, forward strand.
ATCCACTTTTGGGTTACAGTAGTATGTGTTTATGGCGTATTCTTTCCCATGCATTTTCAAGGCCTTGCAGGTATGCCCAGAAGATATTACTCCAATAGTTTTTTTGAACAGTTTAGCATCTTTGATGAAATGAACGTGTGGATTACAGTGTTCGCTACACTATCTTCATTTGTCCAGTTTTTGTTCATCGGCAATTTCTTCTATAGTATCTTCAGGGGTAAGAAAGCCGTTGAAAATCCATGGGGTTCAAATACATTGGAATGGACGACTCCGGTAAATCTTGGTCACGGAAACTGGCCCGGGCCAATTCCGGAAGTTCACAGATGGGCCTATGACTACAGCAAGCCAGGCAAGAAAGAGGACTTTGTGTCCCAAAATGTTCCCTTGGAGGAAGGAGAACTGGACGGAGGCGAACACTAATCAACCTCAACTCCAACACTTAAGATTCGCAGGGCACTAATTATATCATCGTTTCTCTTCTGCTCCTTATCGGCATCCAGCCAGTTTATAGATTCAATAAAAGCCGCATTGAAAACAAAACCCAGGCTGCTGCTGGGGTTTGATATAAGAAATTCATTTATCGAGAATAGAGGAGCTCGGATCTACAGCTGGAAGATCGGAGTAGAATTCAACGAACGGTTCAGAATTGGGGGTGGATTTAGTCACCTCGTTTCAAATCATCATCCAAGCCTGGACAGGGTGATCTTTAAAGCCAATGGAAAAGACACCTTAGCGACCGCTAAGCTCAGGTTTAACTACATAACCTATTTCATTGATTACGTTTTTTATAAAAGACGAAAATGGGAGTTTAGCATTCCCATTCAGGTAGGAATTGGCTTATCTCAGTACGATTATAGCGACGAACATGGCACAAGGCACACGATAGGCCAAAGTGGTATTTTATTGTATGAGCCAACTATTTTCGGGACCTACAAGATTACCAAGTGGTTCGGATTGGGTATGGGAGCCGGGTTTAGGATTATGCTTATAAACAACAAAGGCATAAGCGGTAAGTTCAATTCACCCATCTATATCTTTAAAGTCAAGATATTCTTCGGAGAGATTTACCGGTCTGTCTTTCGCAAGAAGGTCGAGGAATAGGACCATATTCCTATAGTCGTTCGACCCAATATTGTCTTGAAAGTGCCATCTACGCCAGCATGAATACCGTTTGTTCAAGATCATAATTTCTTTGGTACATTTATTATATATTTGACGTAGTAATTTGGCATTTGGCACATTGAATTAGCCGAATGGTGAGCTCTTATACTGTAGTTAGCCTGATGATTCCTTGGAAAAGTACTCTTGTAGTGTTGTCATTTTGTCTATTGGTCAGTACTGCGTTCTGTCAGGATGATTCTGCAGAAGACACAATCCAACGTGCCTCGGATACGATAGTCCATTCAGCGATTAGAACTGACAACGGTTTTGAAAGCTATTTCATAGATCAATCTCTTGTCGGGCATTTACCTTTTAGAGACATCAGAGAGTTCAGCCTGTTAACGCCCGGCTCTTTCTATACGAGCAATACATACCTCGGTTTCAATGTTGTCGAGGCAGATGGAGATTACATATTTGTCGATGGGATGCAAATCAGGTCTGGATCTGCCTTTCCGTTCAGGGCGATTGGAGAAATGGCCGTATTTACCAGTGAAGCACCTTTGCAATTTGGTAATTCCGTTGCCGGCTTTGTTGTTGTCAATACTCCTGAACCCGACAGTTCATTTGTCAATTTAGAATTTCTTTCCAGTTTTCGGATCAATTCTCGAAACGATAAAATGTCCTTTTATGCAATAGGTAACGATATACTTGAAATAAATGCAGGCGGTCCGCTTCGCTTTGGAAAGAACAGCAAATCAGATAAAAGAGCGCCTTCCTTTTATATAGCTGCCAATCTTTCTAAAACCAACGAGCAATTCCCCAGCCATGCCAATAGCTATGAGGTCAATGAAGCTACGCTTGCCGGTTTGGAGCGCAACCCACTGCGCAGCTCGGGAACAAGTGCGGGAACTTTTGAAAACGCCGAATTTGTTACCAAAGACCAGTTTGAAGAAACGCGGTTTAATTCAAATTCTGGCAGCAAGGCCTTAAATGCTTTTGTGAAGATCAATTACCCGGTAGCCAAGAAGGCAGACGTGTCATTTGGGTCTTATATTCAGCTGGACAAGGAACAGGTTTTCATCTATGAGAACTCAATGTTCAACTCAAAGGAGAACCCTGTTATAACAACCCGGAATTTTGATAATTATCTTGCATATTCTCATCAACTCGCAGATGGTGATGAATTTAAATTGTCTTATAAAATGTTGCTTAACTATTCCAGCTATTACAATAAGCTTGAGCACGGAGAACATAAAGATGACCTATTTAAATATGGGTATTTAGGAAAATTTACAACGCATACGGTCAACAGCTATTCTGTAGGGATAGACTCAGTAACTGGCCTTTCGGGTCAAATACATACTGGTTTTAGTGATACTTTGTACACTTTTGAACCGGCAGGGGTAAATCCCGTAGCTGAAAAATACACCTCCAATTATTATACATACTATAACAACCCCGCAGACTATAATCAGGTAGTTAATGGTGGTGGGCTGGTTAATGGGTACACTGCCGGAGACCTAAGTGGTAATGTTTATAATATTTGGAACAGCCCTGGGAAGGTTCACGATCAATACGGCAAAACTTCTCAGCAACAAATTAGAGGTAAGCTCGCAGTTGATGCCAGCTACAAAAACACTGAAATAAAGCTTGGATTTGAGTATTCAAGAAGAACGGAAAGAAGCTATCAGGTGGCGCCTGTTGGCTTGTGGCGGCGAATGGGAATGCTAACGAACAACCACATTTTACAACTAGACGTAAGCAATCCTCAACCCGTATATACAGATCTTACCGGCACGCCTGATCCATCTGATGATACGATCTATACTGGGACGATCAATTACCCAAGAAGCTATGCTGGGGCTTCACAGTCATTCTTTGATTACAACCTGCGTACAAAATTGGGAATGGCAACCAACTCCACGGATTGGATCGACCTGAACGCATTGCCACCAGAAACTTTTTCCATGGATATGTTTAGCGCGGATGATCTCCTTAATAACGGAACCAGCTTCGTGTCGTATTACGGATATGATCATCGTGGTAATAAGCTCAAGTCTAAACCTACATTGGATGACTTCTTTAACCAAACAACCTCGATTAGTGGATATGGAGGCCCAACAATTTACAATAGATCAATTGGAGCATTTCAACCCGTCTATATTAATGGGTATGTTCAGTACGGTTTTTCACTTAAGTGGCTGGACCTTCAAGCCGGACTGAGAGTGGATTATTATGATGCCAAACAACAAGTGTTAAAGGATCAATACTCGTTATTCGAAATCAGGTCGGCAGGTGATGTTCCGGGAACTCTCAATCCAAATGGGGCCCATCCAAATAGCATCGATGACGATTTTGCAGTGTATGTGAATAATATTGCCAATCCCACCCAGATCGTTGGATATAGAAATGGTGACCAATGGTATGATGTGTTCGGGGCCAAACTTTCAAATGCGGCAACATTAATAACGCCTTCAGGTATTCAGCCATATCTCGTCGATCAGAGCAAAACTAGTGCCCTCGAGATCTCATCAGGCGCATTTGAAGACTACAAAGCGGTAACTAACGTACTGCCCTCCCTATCTGCTAAGATCCGGATATTCAAACACACCCAGCTATTTATTCATTACCATTCATACACCCAGAACCCTGGCGAAATAAGCTTACTGCGTCCTGAACAATATCTTTTCATTCAAGTAAATACGAGCCAGGGCATTAATAACCCTGCCCTACAGCCAACTCGGGCCAACAAGTTTAGGATTGGGCCAAGACAAGTTATCGTCAGAAATTTATGGACAGAAATGTATTTTCATTGGAACTCATACCACGGGATTCCAGGATACGCTTTTGTCCAAAATGCTTTTCCCGCCTCTTATCTTACCTACTCAAATCTGGACGTTCTTTCAAATTACGGCGCAACTATTGCGATTAATTATCAAAGCTCAAAAAACTCGGGATTGAATGCCAGAGTGAGTATTACTGCACAAAATTCTAAATGGAGGGATTCGCCTGTAAGCGTATATGATGCCCACATAATTGCAGGCTACCTTCAATTCAATTTCGGCCATGGACGTGACTATGTTGGTGTTAAAAGCAAGAATGGCAAGCGAATCTTAGAGGACCTTGGATTGAGTTTTTTCTTTCATTACAGAAATGGCGCAGAGTATTATGATCAGGCTACGTTGACTATTAATGGATACATAGGAAACAGCCCGAATCCTATAAACATTAATAACACCAAACGTATGCCGAGCTTCGGTTTAATAAACATGAAACTCCAAAAAGGAGTATCCCTGATGAAAGGGAAAATGCAAGTTCAATTTTATGTTTGGATGCAAAACTTGCTCGATCAACGAAATATCTATCAGGTACATGCATATACTGGAGATCCTTCCGATGACGGTTATTTGAATGACCCTGATTCACAAGGTGCGATTGCTTCGTTGAATGATGAAGAGTCATTTCGTGATTTGTATAGCGCCAAAACGGATGACCCCTCCCATTTTGACAAGCCATTTATCCTCAGATTGGGCACCATAATTGGTTTTTAAGCGGTCGAAATTCTCAATAATCAAATCTTAGATTAATAGTACATTTATGGTGTAAACACCAAATGTATCTCCAACAACAAAATGGACGAAAATACCGATCAGGACGCCTCTTTACGGGACTTCGCCGAAGCTGAAAATCTTTCATCTTCTGAGCAGGAGTTCGAAAGATCAGTGCGCCCCGACAACTTTGGCGAGTTTGTAGGGCAGGAAAAAATCGTAGAGAACATCAAAATATTTGTGAAGGCCGCTAAGCAGCGCGGTGAAGCGCTGGATCATGTTCTCCTACACGGCCCACCGGGATTGGGCAAAACCACGCTTGCACACATTATAGCCAACGACATGGGCGTAAATATCAGGGTAACTTCTGGTCCGGTATTGGATAAACCCGGGGATTTGGCAGGCTTACTCACGAATCTGGGAGAGGGCGATGTGTTGTTCATAGATGAGATACACCGCCTAAGCGCTGTGGTAGAGGAATACCTGTACTCTGCCATGGAGGATTACAAGGTGGATATTATGATCGATCAGGGGCCAAACGCACGTGCCGTACAGATCAAGTTAAACCCATTTACCCTTATAGGTGCCACTACAAGATCCGGATTGCTTACATCACCTTTAAGAGCGCGCTTTAGCATCAGCTCCAGGCTTTCTTACTACGACTCAGATCTGCTGTCTTCTATTATCAAGAGAAGCGCAGAAATTATCGATATTCCCGTTGATGAAGAAGCTGCAGCGGAAATTGCACGACGAAGCAGGGGTACGCCACGAATTGCAAATGCGCTCTTGCGCAGGGTCAGAGACTTTGCACAAATAAAGGGAGATGGTACAATTGATCTGGAAATTGCCAAAAGTTCATTGGAGGCGTTGAATGTTGACAAGCATGGCCTCGACGAAATGGATAACCGAATACTGGAGGCGATCATCGATAAATTCAAGGGCGGCCCGGTCGGTCTCACTACAGTCGCTACGGCCGTAGGAGAGGAACCCGATACCATTGAGGAAGTATATGAGCCATACCTTATACAGGAGGGTTATCTGTCCAGAACTCCCAGGGGCAGACAAGCAACAGAACGTGCCTATAAGCATATTGGCAAGATACCAAATACTGATAAGGGTACTTTATTCGAATAAGAATTCTTATTCATTTTGCTGCTACCAAAAAAACCAATGAGTAGTAAGTCCACAAATACCAAATTAATTAAGGATGAGGCAATCCGTTTGGGCTTCATGTATTGCGGCGTGTCAAAAGCGGGATTTTTGGAAGAAGAGGCACCTCGTTTGGAGCAGTGGCTTCACAATAACATGCAGGGCACCATGAGTTACATGGAACGTAATTTTGATAAACGCCTCGATCCTGCAAAATTAGTTCCAGGTGCCAGGTCCGTAGTCTCCTTATTGCTCAATTATTTTCCACCTGAAACGCAACGAGATAGCCGCGCGCCTAAAATATCGAAATACGCCTTAGGAAAGGATTATCATTACGTAATAAAGGACAAATTAAAGGAGCTCTACCAGTTTATAAACGACAATATTGGGGAAGTTGAAGGCAGGGTTTTTGTCGACTCTGCCCCGGTGCTAGACAAGGTGTGGGCGAAAAAATCCGGATTGGGCTGGATGGGGAAACACACCAATCTTATAAACAAAAGCGCTGGTTCATTCTTTTTTATTGCCGAAGTTATTATTGACCTTGAGCTGGAATATGATGGGCCCATACCAGATTACTGCGGTTCCTGCACAAAGTGTATTGATGCCTGTCCCACAAATGCAATAGTAGAGCCTTATATGGTGGATGGGAGCAAATGTATTTCTTATTATACGATTGAGCTAAAGGAGAATCTCCCAATGGAATTGAAGGGGAAGCTCGATGAATGGGCGTTTGGTTGTGATGTTTGTCAGGATGTTTGCCCTTGGAATAGATTTTCTGCCGTGCACAATGAACCTGAATTTTTAGCCTCTGAGGAGCTCCTGGGCATGACGGCAAGTGATTGGGAGGAAATGACTGTAGAGGTATTCGACAAAACATTCAAGGACTCACCCCTTCAAAGGCCCGGTTACAAAAGAATGAAACAAAACGTGGCTTTCGCTAGGAAAGCTGTTTATAAACCTCAATAATAACGTCGTGGTACATGTGCCCAAAAGTTGCGAGGCACCAGGCTTTTAGCGCTAACCGCTCTTTTTTATCCAGCCAACTACTCGATTTGTGAAGCTCTTTCCTGAACAATTTGGGACTAAAGCTTACTTTCAAAAGGATGTTTTTACAGTACTCTAACATAGTTGGGGTGTTTTAAAGAAGTGTAATACTAGCCATATTCGTCTAATAAAACAAGCCATTCATCGACAATTTATTAACAATCAATGGTGAAAAGATATTGCTTTGAAAACGAAATGTTATAAACAAGGGCAATGTATGATGTGGGTTAGCGTGACGTGAATTCGGGAAATGATAATTCTTGCAAATGTTTAACCGTGAGGTTCGGTTTAGTTGAGCTCACGCCGAAGCCAAAGCTCAAACGCGGGTAAAATTAACCTCTTGCGCATTTGGGTTCTAGTCATTCCATCTAAATGACTCAATTTCAAAACCGCATAGATCCAAAATTCGGTCCGCTACCGTGGCCGCCAGCTCTTCAAAGTCACTTGGATTGCTATAAAATGAAGGCGATGCCGGGCAAATAATTCCGCCGGCCATCGTAATAGTATGCATGTTATTGATGTGAATGAGGCTATAAGGTGTATCGCGTGGAACAAGAATTAATTTCCTGCGTTCTTTCAAAATTACATCGGCTGCCCTTGTCAGTAAGTCATCAGAAATTCCCGCTGATATTCTTCCCATACTACCCATGGAGCAAGGGCAAATGATCATGATATTATATTTCGCAGACCCGGATGCGAACGGTGCATTGAAATCCATTTTATTATAGATATTGAATGAAATATTCTCGTAATCTGAATTTCCCAACTCCACCTCCCAAACCTTTTTTGCGTTGTCGGACAGAATGACGCCCACATCTTCTATTTGGCCTGAAAGCTTTTCGAGCTTATCCAGCAAAACCTTGGCATAAATTGCTCCGCTGGCTCCGGTAATTCCCAATATCACTTTATTCATTGGAGAAATTTAAATTTTCGAATTGATATTGCACCGTAAAGCTCAACAGATTGTTGTAAGAGCCACCATAGCTATGCCAGGCGATAATATGAGCCGTGTTGGCAACGGGTAAGATTGAATAGCCAAATCTTAGAGCTACTGAGAGCTGCTCGTAGAATTCATAGTTTATTCCAAGAATAAATCCGAATTCCGTGGCCTTAAAGGGGCCTACTAAAACCTGATCCCCATGCTCATCTTCCTCCCGTTGCGATAGCAGCACGCCGTAGCTTATTCCCAGGTCCACATGTACGTTATATTTTTCCCACCAAATTTGTAACATCAGTGGAAGCTCCAGATAGTGTAATGAAATTTTGCGGAAATAGGTGACGCCACTGTCGGGATTTGCCGCTTGTTTACTACCCTTTCCTAAGTAGTTCATTTCCAGCTGCGCTCGCAAAACGTTATTAAACTTGCGATTAACGAAAACACCGAAAACACCGTTAATTTTTTTGTATCCAGCTAAACGATCCCCGTCGACCTGGCTCATGTTCGCACCTGCAAGCACACCACCATTAAATCCCTGTGAGCTTGCCAAAACAGGTACAGCCCAAACAATAATAAACAAAAGAGATGTTCTTGTCATTTGAACGGAGAATTGATGTGCAAGCGAGCGTTCTGCTGGAGTGAAGCTATTTCACTTTTAATGTCTCAGCCTGAATTACCTCGTATGATCCAGCATCATACACATACACTACAACAGAACATTTACTGTCAACCCAGGAATTGTCAAGCGTCATGCTGTAACTACTGGAGGTGGTTGTTCCTGAACTCACACTGCCCTGAGCAATTTGGTCTCCCCAGATACTGCTAATTGAACCTCTCAGAACATGGCGATGTAAGTAATTCTCAATATCACTGGGGGTGGCATCATAATCTTTTTGCCAATTGACAATGCTATCTTCCAATAATATGGCAACCACGTTGAATGTACCGTTCATTGAGTTCAGAAAAGTTATATCTGCGGTGATATCCAGTACGCGCGAAAGTTCATCGTAGGCATTGGTGATTTCGATTTTTACGTCAGGGTCCAATACCACAATGCCCGCAACCTCAGATCCCCATCCTGAATAGGGCAGAAGCGGGCTTCCACCGACATCCTTGCGGTTTACCATTCCCTTAGGTAAGCCTGTAGGGTCAATGGCAAATTGTGCATCTATAGCAACTCCAGCAGCAGTTGTAAAGTCATAGGCGTATGAACTGTCGGGATTGGTTTTGGTCTCGGCAAAAAATCCCATATGGACAGACACTACCACGATCTGCTCTCCATACAGCTGCTCCAGCGTATGAGCAGTTTCTGCAGCCCTGGGGCAATTCCCACAGGTATGGCCGGTGAAATCCTCTACCAATACCTTTCGCGTATAAGAAGTGGAAGTATCTACTGTTGATGGAGCATTTTCAATATAGGGTTCATCAACCTTATCGCAACCTGCAAATACCAATGCCAGCAAGGCGGCGAAGGCCAAATACTCTGTCCTGAAAAAGCGTTCGTAATTTGTTCTCATCACTATCAAAGATATCAAAAACTGCTGGTAACCGCAAAGGTGACGCCGTTTGAAGCCGGTACATTTCTACAGACACCACCTACACAGAATATCCCAGCTCGTTGTCTGCCATACCCTAACGTGAAAGTGTTTCCTTTATTCTTGTATCCAGCTTGCGCCGTAAAATAATGAAACCGCTTATTGGACTTGTCATTACCATAATTGTACTCATCAAAAGCCGCAACGAACCAGTGCGGGGCAATGGTATACTCCGCCAGCATCATTACCCAGCTTCCATCATCCTGTTCTGTGTACAGGTTTTGCAGCTCTACTCTGATGGTGTTTTTTGGTTTTAGTTTAAAGGTAAGATCAGCAACAGCGACGTTCCCATAAATTGTCCCATAGCCACTTAGCCCCTGCACCACATCTTTGTTGTATTCGAAGTACATAAAAGAAATTGCAGCCTTAAATTTCTTAGAGAATTTTCTGCTGATGTTAATATTTAAATCTTCAAAATACTTGGTGTCTCCAATTTCCAAAAAGCCCGAATTATACCCCAACGTGCCTGTTTCTCCAATGGTCGTAGTGTCATTGATGGTCGATTTCATAATGCTAAATACCGTTGAGTAATTCACGGAAATACTGGTACCATACTTTCCTCCCAGCGCAGATCCTTTTTTAATTTTATAAATGATGTCACCTTGAATTCCGATCTCACCATTGGGCTGGGTAGCGTATGGATAGTAGGCGGCAAGGCTGTAGGTGTGAACTTTAGAAATAGCGGGGATGTAATTGATGTTCAGCGAGCTGCCATCTGCGGTTCGGTCTGATCGGAAATCCATATTATCAACCTGCTTTGCAGTTAGAAGTATTCCGAGGCCTTTGGTGGAATAGGATGCCGTAAACAGGAACGATTTGCCGTCTTTGTATATATAATTGTTCGCAGCTGATGGGTCATTAATTTTGTAAGCGTATTCCGCACCAATATTGAACTTGCCACTGATTATATTTAATCTGCCGGCGAAGGCAGCAACATTTTCCGGCAGCTTGTATATTGGATCCTGGTCCGATTGATACTTGCTGATCATTCCCCCACCTATGATGATATTGGTTTTGCTAAACAATGAATCAAACATGTCGGCCAGTGAAAATTCTAAATCTAATCCTCTAACGGTTCCCACTCCACTTCCCATAAAGTATCGCTGCTTGCCAATAACTCCTTTTAGATAGATGCCCTTCAGGGGTTCATATTTCAACCTTATTCCGTCCATGGCATTATCGTAACCGAGGCCCCATTCCTCATAAGCGCGGAATATGAGGCCATTTCCAAACTGCTCGTAAAAACTACCTACAGTTACACTTAACTTTTCATTTTGGTAAGTTGCATACCGATAGGGAATAGCGTTGCCGTCATATCGGGTATCAAATCCCTGCAAGGTGACCAGATAGCTTTCATACCGTAAACCCGCAGAGAATTTACCTCGCGTGTAATTGACATTGGCGAAGCCGCGCATCAATAATTTTTCCGGTACTTCCGGGGCACCAATGGCAGTGTCGGAGTTATAGTACTGCAGGTCCGTTTGAAAATTGCCATGTACTTCACCCGGTATAAACCCTTGAGGAAGTCCCGCCTGGCCGTAAGAATTTGTGGGCAACAGGTATAATAAAAGTATCAGAAAGGTTAGCGGTAATCCAGACTTCAAAACCGTGCGTGTTAGACCGTAAATATAATGCTATTTGAGACTTTTCCCTTCGGCGACTTTCACCAAGACCTCGTAGAGCTCATCCTCATCACCATCGGCATATGTGGTGTGCTGCCAAACGATTTCCTTTTTCCCATTCACCAGAAAGGTATGCGGTACCATATTCACACCCAGAGCTCGTTTAAAATCACCGTTTGGGTCCAGTAGCGTTTTATATTCCCAACCCTTTCCATTTATGAATGGCGATACTTTGGCCGTATTTCTGGTGTCATCTATAGACACTGCAATAAGCTGAACACCCGTTTCCTCCACCCAGTCCTCATAAACATCAGCAATGGCATCCAACTCCCGAATACAAGGTTTGCACCATGTTGCCCAAAAACTGATTATTATCGGTTTGCCCTCATTGGAAATCCCGGAAGTATTAACCGTCCTTCCATCGAGAGTTTTCACATTAACGGATGGAATTTTTCGTACGGATGATTGCGAGAAGCCATATCCGAAAACCAAAACTGCCAGTACAATTAACCCTGCTCTTTTCATATTACAAATGAAATGATAATAAATAGCAAACCAGCTTCAAAACGCAATTATTACGCCAAAGCTGGTTTGATTCTTTTATATACTTGAAATTAATTATCTGTTATGAACTATCTTTCTAACGTTTGATGTTGCCCCTATTCGAACATCTACAAAGTACACGCCGTCATTAAGGCGGCTACCATCCAAATAGATATCGCTTTTTCCAGCAGCATACTCTCTGCTCCCTGTAGCGTAAACCATCTCTCCAAGCAAGTTGTAAACCAAAACGTTTACCGTCTCTTGCTTTGCAAGGTCAATCTCAACAGTTGTAGCACTACTAAACGGGTTAGGATAGATGTTCAGGCCGAGTACAGCTTCAGTTTCAGGAGCTATGCCCACTTTGGACGACACTTCATAAGTGAATATTTTTTCACAGCCATAGCCATCAGTTACAGTTATCGTATACATACCTGCAGTCAGTGATGAAATGTCTGCTGTGGTGGCCCCATTGCTCCAGGCATAAGCATAAGCAGGTGTGCCGCCACTTACCGTAAGGTCAATAGCACCGTCACCTCCAACCTCCTCACTGCTAATTGTAACAGCAACCTGAATTACAGCTGGTGAGGTAACTGATTCCTGTGCAAATGCCTTACAACCAGCTCCATCAGTAACAGTTACTGTATAATCCCCATTGAACAGGCCGCTAAGATCTTCGGTGCTTGCTCCATTGCTCCAGGCATAGTTGATAGGTGCAGTTCCACCAGTTACAAATAAGTTAACCATACCAGTAGCTCCGCCATCACAAGAGTTTTGGCCGGGAATCGTGCTTAAAGATGGACCATTCGCATCCGAAACCAGAAAAGTTTGGTTGTAAGAACATCCTAAGCCATCTATCAAATTAACCGAATATGGTCCAGCTGGCAGCCCCGTGGCTGTCGCCGCATCATTAAAATTTGGAGTGGTCCAGATGTAAGTATAAGGTCCAGTACCACCTGTCGCAGTCGCCGTGGCAGTACCATCACTGTTACCACAAGTAGAACCTGTTGTCGCTGAAGAAATTTGAACCAGACATAATATTTCAACTTCGAAGGCCTTGGTCTCAATACTTCCAAATGAACCGCCAGAAAAAAGGAGCCCATTGGCATCCGTAAGTGAGTATGAGCCAGTACCATCCCCATAGCTGTCATAAATATTGAATTTATAGCAATCAGATTCACTAAAATCAAAGTCATAAGTAAACGTAGTATTGTTGGCTGAATAACCAGCACCTGAATATATGACTGTGCCTGCTGAATTCTTTACATCCCATGAAGTTTCACTTGCATATCCATCTGTAGTAAGGAAAAACGTAATAAGCTTTTCCGCAGCCTTACCTTCAAAGCTTAACGTCATATCATCATTTGATGTGAATTCATCGGTGCCACCGTTTGGCCCTGTTAAACTAACATTCAATACATTGGGCGAAGTTTTGGTATATCCCATACTTGGCAATGTAACTTCCTCTGATTCAAGTAATGCTAAATCTCCGTTCCACGTAAAAGTGTTAGACGTACCGCCATTGATGTCATAAACAACATCCACAGAAGTAAGATTAGTGTTTCCTAAATTCTGAATAGTCACAGTAGGAGTAATAGGATTCGCACACTCCTGAGATGTAGGATCGTTAATCTTTAGCGCTTTAGCGTCTAAGGAAGTATTAGATTCTACAACTACTGAAATATCAGCTCCTGATAGTATTACTTGATTCCCTTCTGCTACATATGCTGCAACACTAATTTCATCATACTTAGGAATGATTCCAATGTAATCTGAAGGAACTGTATAGGAATAGGTCTGAGTAAAGAATGAACCAGAAGTGGTTGTTGAAATTAACTCACCCCATTGTCCAGTGACAAAATCCCTCAACATATGCTGATGTAAGTAGTTCCCTTCAGAGTCAAAGTTAGATGGGTTGAAATTGGTTCCACCTGTTTGAGGCCCCTTTACATTACTTTCCAGGATCGCAACATTCAATTTATTAGTAGATGCACTAGAGTTTCCGGTGTAATAAACTTCTACAAGAATAGTCATTTCCCCGGTAGATACATTAAGCGTGCACGTTCCTGCAACGTTGACCACGGAAGATTCAGCCATTACTGTATTGGCAGCACCGTCCCAACTGCTTCTCCCCATTGCTGTAACTCCACCTGAAAAAATCCGTCGATTAATAGTTCCTGCAGGATATCCCGCAAGCCCTGATTGACTAGCCAGAGCTGATCCCCATGCAGTTCTAAAATCCGGATCTGACCCAGAAGGAGCCGCGTAACTACCAGTATGAATATTCACCAGAATTACATCATCCGGGTTGGCATCCTTTATTTGCTGAGCAATTTTGTGCCCGTCAGGACAATATGTGCAATAAATGCCTGTGAATTCTTCTAGTACAACATTTTTGTTCTCAGGCGTTGTACTTACAATTGTTTGGCTGCTGGCCAGGTTAAACCCCAGTAAACACAGCACTGTTACAAATAGACTAAATGAATTTTTCATAACGTTTGGATTTGCAGATTGAAGCTTTAAATGATTGATAAATATTGGTCTAAAATTTGTTTTGTGAGTTGTAATTAGGTAAATTTACGAATAAACACGACCAAACGACCAAAATATTAAGACGAATTGTCTAATTATTAAGACGAAGCTGTATCTATTTACCCAAATAGTCGTATATCTTTGTATTTCATAGAATTACAACAATTACAAAGTAATAGAGGTGTTATGAAAAATGCTATTGTGATATTAATAGGAATAATGTTCGTGACAAGTGCGACATATTCTCAAATACCAGGGGCAAAGGTTTCACATATTGATGTGTTTAACATTTCTGGGTATTCGCTGGATGTGATCTGTCAAAGGACAGAGGTTTCAGTAGTTTCCGCCAGTGTAAACTACTTTTGCTGGGATCAATGTTTCATCCCGTCAGTTAGTACTTCGGGAATTGTAACCATAGGGCCCGGTGCACTAAGCCAAAACTTTATAGGAGATTACAATCCTAGTGGTAGCACGGGAACTAGTTTGATTGCTTATTGCTTTTATGACAACAACAATATGATCGACTCGGCCTGTGTAATAATAATGTATGGCCCCAATAGCCCAGATGACTCATTATACGCTTCGGTTAACGTAGGAGCATTGGTTGGCGTTGAAGATGGCCCCGCCAGAATAAGTGAGATTGTTGACATCTATCCAAACCCAGCTAGTTCTAATGCAACCGTGGAGTACTCCCTTGCAACGGGGGGCTCCGGTTCGGCATTTATTGTAGTACGCAATCTACTTGGAGCTACAGTGATGGACATGCAACTCAGAGGCTCAACTGGCAAGGCGATCTTTCCGGTAAATAGCATGAAAAGCGGAGTTTACTTCTATTCGCTTGTTGTTGATGGCCAGATACAATCAACACAAAAGCTTGTGGTTGAGTAATTAATCAGGAATTAGCCAACAGTTCTTCAGCCAGCTTGGGTACTCCCGTGCTGGCTTTTTCTTTAATTATCGTGAGGTTTTTAACGCCGCCTACATTCATCTCATTGGGGTCGATCAAATATTTATCAATTTGCTTTCCCGCGATATCTATCAGCCCTGCTGCTGGATAAACATTTAATGAGGTGCCAATAATAATCAGCTTAGCTGCGCTTTCAGTTATTATAGATGCATCTGTCATTTTAGGCACGGCTTCTCCAAACCAGACTATATAAGGACGCAGCTGAGAGCCCTTCTCGCACTTCTTTCCGCTCTTGAGCTCCCAATCTTCAATATCATAAACCAAACTGGGGTCTACCGAGCTCTGTGCCTTTGTTATTTCACCGTGCAAATGGATGATGTTGGTCGAACCAGCTCGTTCGTGCAGATCGTCTACATTTTGAGTAATTATAGTAACATTAAATTTCTCCTCCAGGCTGGCCAATGCATAGTGTGCAGCATTGGGTTCAGCTTCCAGTACTTGTTTTCTGCGTTGGTTGTAGAAGTCTAGAACGAGCTTCTGATCTTTCTCCCATGCCTCAGGTGTAGCCACCTCATACACATTGTATTCCTCCCATAATCCACCACTGTCGCGGAACGTGCTTAACCCACTCTCCGCGCTTATCCCAGCACCCGTCAGCACAACAATGTTCTCCATCAATTCAATCAAAAAATACGGTCAATAATACGAATTATTAATAGAGCAAAAAAGTAGGTTATTAGGCCATCCTTCGTAAATTCGCATTATTACACGGATACAATGAAGATCAGAAAACAAGAGGCGCTAGATTACCATTCGCAGGGAAAACCAGGAAAAATTGAGGTTATGCCCACCAAGCCTTACAGCTCTCAGCGAGACCTTTCATTGGCCTACTCACCCGGCGTTGCAGACCCTTGTTTAGAGATAGAGAAAAATCCTGAAGACGCTTACAAGTATACAGCAAAAGGAAATTTAGTCGCGGTAATCTCCAATGGCACAGCAGTACTCGGCCTTGGAGATATTGGTGCGCTGGCGTCAAAACCAGTAATGGAAGGCAAGGGTTTATTGTTCAAGATATTTGCGGACATTGACGTATTTGATATTGAAGTCGACTCGTCAAAAATCGATCACTTTGTGGAGACGGTGAAGGCCATCTCGCCAACCTTTGGCGGTATCAATTTGGAGGATATCAAAGCTCCTGAATGTTTTGAAATTGAAAGGCGCCTGAAGGAAGAATTGAATATTCCGGTGATGCATGATGATCAGCATGGTACCGCGATAATCACCAGCTCGGCATTAATTAATGCGCTCCACGTAGCAAAGAAAAAAATTGGAAATGTAAGAATAGTCGTCAATGGTGCAGGGGCCTCTGCTATTTCATGTGCCAGGCTGTATGTTTCTCTTGGAGCCAAGAAGGAGAATATCATCATGCTAGACAGCAAAGGGGTAATATCCAAGAGCAGAAAAGGGCTAAGCGAGGAGAAGCAATTTTTTGCAACGAGCAAGAAATACAAAGCACTCAAAGATTCATTGCAAGGAGCTGATGTATTTCTGGGTTTATCAAAAGGCAATATTGTAACCAAGGCAATGATTAAATCTATGGCCAGGGATCCAATTGTCTTTGCTTTGGCCAACCCAAATCCTGAAATCGCGTATGAGGATGCAATTAGCACAAGAGATGATATTATCATGGCAACGGGACGTTCTGATCATCCTAACCAGGTGAATAATGTGCTGGGCTTTCCATTTATTTTTCGTGGCGCACTGGATGTTAGAGCTACGAGAATAAATGAGGAGATGAAACTCGCAGCTGTTCATGCTATTGCCGACCTCGCCAAAGAGCCGGTTCCTGAAATTGTCAATTCTGCATACGACACCAAAAATATTGTTTTCGGCCGCGACTACATCATACCAAAACCATTGGACCCCAGGTTAATTTCAGCAGTTGCACCCGCTGTTGCAAAGGCGGCAATAAAGTCGAAAGTGGCAAAGGGACACATCGCAGATTGGGAAGAATATAAAGAGTCGCTAATCAAACGGCTTGGTCTCGATAACAAATTAATACGCGTTATTACCAGTAAGGCCAAGAGAAACCCAAAGCGTGTGGTGTTCGCTGAAGCGGATAATTACAAGATCTTGAAAGCTGCACAAATTGTGGCTGATGAAGGTATTGCCAAACCTATTTTGTTGGGAGATATCGAGAAAATAAAGGGAATGATAAAGGAAAACTTCATCGATCTCGATGGCGTATTAATCATTGATCCCAGAAGCAAGAAAGAGGAAAAAACCAGGATGCGATTCGGCGAGAACTTATTCGATAAAAGAAATCGAAGGGGGCTCACGCTATACGAATCTCGAAAATTGATGCAGGAAAGAAATTATTTTGGCGCCATGATGGTTGAAACCGGCTCGGCGGATGCATTGATTTCAGGCCTTACCAGAAAATACCCCGACACCATTCGACCTGCTTTACAGGTAATTGGAGT
>DTRI01000293.1:34204-57376 GCA_012966015.1 Flavobacteriales bacterium
AAGGTGTAAGAAGGATTGCGGGTATGTACATTATCATCACAGAAAAACGGCCTTATTTCTTTGCCGATACAACAATTAACATTAATCCTTCTGTGCAGGACTTGGTAGATATTACAGTGCTCACGGCTGAAACTGTTAAACAATTTAATTTGAAGCCGCGAATCGCTATGCTGTCATATTCTAATTTTGGTTCTGCTGAGGGAGAAGAAGTTCGGAAGGTACAGCAGGCAGTAGAGATTCTGCAAAGAGAATATCCGGGAATGATTGTGGATGGCGAAATTCAGGCGAACTTTGCCTTGAACAACCAACTGCTTTCAGAACAGTTTCCTTTCTCTGAGTTGGTTGATAAATCGGTAAATACATTGATCTTTCCAAATTTGGTTTCTGGAAACATTGCTTACAAACTACTTCAGGAAATGAGCAAGGCCGAAGCTATAGGCCCCGTATTATTGGGAATGAAAAAAGCCGTGCATATTCTTCAAATGGGCAGCAGTATTCGCGAAATAGTGAACATGGTCACCATTGCAGTGATCGATGCGCAGTCAAAAAAAAATAGCTAGCTATCATGATAACGCATATCAAAGGACGGCTGGTCGAGAAAACACCCACCTATGCAGTGGTTGATTGTAACGGGGTTGGCTATTTCATTAACATTTCTCTCAATACATATTCAAAATTGGGGGATGAGGAGGCTGTTATGTTTTACACACATTTTGCTGTAAGAGAAGATGCCCAGGTACTCTTTGGATTTGCCGATCAGGAGGAGCGCAGGCTGTTTCGTCATTTGATATCTGTTTCAGGTGTTGGGCCGAGTACAGCGAGAATGGTGCTTTCATCCATGTCTCCGGAAGAGATGATACAGTCTGTTGTATCCGGAAATGTTATGGCTATCCAAAAGGTTAAGGGTATCGGTGCCAAATCGGCGCAAAGAATAATAATCGACCTAAGAGATAAGCTCGCCAAAGAGGGGGCCGTGTCTTCGGGCTCACCTGATTCGCTCTCTCTGGACAATAAAACAGTTGAGGACGCGTTATCTGCTTTGTTAATGCTGGGATTTGCTAAAAATGCAGCGGAGAAAGCTATTGGCCAGGTGGTAAAGACTGAAGGATCGGAACTTTCAGTTGAGGACTTATTAAAAGCCGCACTCAAAATCCTCTAGTACATTTTTCCAGATACTCAAGCTGCATTTTAACCGTTAGGTTAAAGAGCAAAGCCCTTTTATTTAAGACCCAAATTTGAGACAGATAGCGAAATATTCTCTAACTGTAGTTGCCGTATTATGTCTTTTCGTATTCGGCGACAGAAGGGGTGTTAAATCATTTTCAAGCCCAACAAAATCTTCTAAATTTTACCTGGCACCGGTAGTGGACTCCCTAGAAAACGACTCTTCTTCCACGGATACGGAAACAGAAGATGGCAGTGAAACAGATTCAAGCATTTCATTGCCATTCCCATTTGAGGACGATCCCTACTATGAACCCGCTGAATCCAACAGCCCATTGTATCTGAACAATCCTTCGAACGTACAGACCACCACAGAGTACGACCCAGAAACAAATCAGTACAATACTACCCAAACAATTGGCTCAGACGATTATCGCAGTCCCAGCTACATGACCTTCGAAGAATACCAGGATTATGACATGGATAAGGCACTGCAAGATTATTGGAGAGACAAGGCCGATGCAGAGAGTTTTGAGCGTCAACGGGCAGTTATCCCAAAACTCAATATTGCGAGCAAGATAGTGGATCGAATTTTTGGTGGCAGCACTGTAGACATTAGGCCGCAGGGGTCTGCAGAATTGACCTTTGCCATCAAGACCAACAAAACAGACAACCCGGCTTTACCCGAGAAAACCAGAAAGAACACCACGTTCGATTTTGACGAGAAAATTCAGATGAGCGTCACCGGATCCATTGGTGATAAACTGTCGCTAACCACCAATTACAACACCGAAGCCACCTTTGACTTCGAGAATAAAATGAAACTCGAATATTCGGGTGATGAGGATGAGATTATCAAAAAAATAGAAGCGGGTAATGTTGCCTTGCCGCTGACAGGAACCCTTATTACTGGAAGCCAAACGCTGTTTGGAATAAAAACACAGCTTCAGTTTGGGAAATTGATGGTCACAGGTGTTTTCTCTCAGGAGAAAGGTAAAAAGTCTGAGATTGATGTACAAGGTGGAGCACAGACTTTTGAATTCAATGTAAAAGCGGACCAATACGAAGAGAACAAGCACTTCTTCTTAGCACAGCATTTCAAAGATAATTATGAGCCAGCCCTGAGTAACCTGCCCCTGGTAAATTCCGGCATTAACATTACCAAAATTGAGGTGTGGGTTACCAGTAGGTTGGGTAACACCAACGACATTCGGAACATAGCTGCCTTTATGGATTTGGGGGAGCGTAATTTTTATGACATCAGCGGTTTTATTCAGCCTGGACCTTTTGGTACGGTTCCCAATGCAGATCCTTTTGACACCAACTACGTGCAGGCAACCAACACGTTGTATGAAATCATCAAGGATCAATATCCGGATGTGAGGGATGTATCCAAAATAAATTCGACACTCTTTGGTACTGGCCTGGTACTGGGACAGGATTATGAAAAAGTGGAGAGCGCCAGGATGCTGAAAGCATCGGAGTTTAAGTACAATGCCCAGCTTGGCTTCATCTCGCTGAATTCTGGATTAACCAACGATGAGATATTGGCGGTAGCGTTTCAATATAATTATAACGGTAAGACTTATCAGGTGGGTGAATTCTCGAAGGGAGGAATAAAAGCGCCTGAAGCATTGATTGTTAAACTGCTGAAGAGTACTCAGATAAATACCAGCCTGCCTACCTGGGACCTGATGATGAAGAACGTGTATGCGGTGGGGAGCTACAACGTACAGCAGGAAGGTTTTCTTTTAAATATCCTTTATAAGGATCCGGCAGTTGGCGTTCCCTCAAACTATTTGAAGGAGGGAATACCGGAATTTGTCAAAGGAGTTCCCTTGTTAAAAGTCTTCAATCTCGATAATCTGAATGTTCAGCTCACCAAGCAACCGGATGGCGTTTTTGACTTCATTAACGGAATCACGATCAACACTTCCAACGGAAGAATTTATTTCCCAGTGCTGGAGCCATTTGGTCAATATCTACACGACAAGATAACGGGTAAGGCTGATGGTGTCTATGACGATCAGCTTGAATCTATAGCCAATAAATACACTTTTCACGAGCTCTACGACCTAACCCGGAGTGATGCTCAACAGGAGCATCCGGAAAAAAACAGGTTTAGCCTGGACGGTAAATACCAATCCTCATCCAGCTCGGAGATATCGCTCAATGCCATGAATGTTCCTCAGGGGTCAGTTACGGTTACGGCGGGCGGGGCCAAGCTCACCGAAAATGTAGACTACACCGTTGATTATTCCCTGGGAAGAGTAAAAATTATAAATGAGGGGATTCTTAATTCAGGTACACCCATTAAAATATCCTTTGAAAGCAACACCTTGTTTAACATACAGTCCAAAACACTGATGGGAGCGAGATTAGACTATCGTGCTTCGAAGGATTTGAATATAGGAGGAACTGTATTGCATTTAACGGAAAGGCCCATAACGCAAAAGATTAATATTGGTGATGAACCCATATCGAACACAATTTGGGGATTGGATGCTAACTATAGAACCGACGTTCCGGTGCTTACCAAAGTTGTGGATGCTTTGCCGGTTATCAGCACAAAGGCCCCTTCGACATTTACCGTGGAAGGGGAGTTTGCCAATCTAATTCCAGGACACTCCAGAGCGGTGGGTAAAGAGGGAATTTCCTACATAGATGATTTCGAGGGCAGCCGCTCCACTATTGACTTAAAATCTTTTAGCTCGTGGGGGTTGGCAAGCACTCCTTTTGGTGCAGTTGGGCCTGGGGGTAATGAGCTTTTTCCAGAAGCCGCTTACTCTGACAGCCTTCCCTACGGTTTTAACCGTTCTAAGGTATCCTGGTATATCATCGACCCATTGTTCTCCTATGATAATAACCTCACGCCTGAGCACATTAAGGGTAGCGCCATGCAGTCCAACGATTATATGCGAGAAATTCTGGAGACAGAATTGTTCCCGAATAAAGAAATTTCGCAACGGCAATTTCAACAGTTACCGGTTTTTGACATTGCGTATTATCCCTCCGAGAGAGGCCCATATAACTACGACCCCAATAATGTAAATGCAGATGGATCTCTTTCCATACCTGAAAACAGATGGGGCGGTATTATGCGATCGATTAACACCAATGATTTTGAAGCGGCCAATATAGAGTTTATCGAATTCTGGATGATGGATCCCTTTCATTTCAGCCAGGGCAATGAAAACACAACTGGCGGCGACCTTTATATTAACCTGGGTAGCATTTCAGAAGACGTTCTCAAAGACGGAAAGAAAAGTTATGAGAACGGGCTTCCAACATCATCAACTGTTAGCGATGTTGATTCTACAGCATTTGGTAGAGTACCCTCAAAACCACCTGTTGTAGATGCTTTTGACAACTCTCAAGATTCACGTTTATTCCAGGATGTGGGAATGGATGGTTTGTCGGATGCAGATGAGGTTACTTACTTCGCCGATTATTTGAGCCAATTACAGACTAATGTTAACTCCACTGCCTATGACCAGGCTTTAGCTGATCCCTCCTCCGACAATTATAATTACTTCCGGGATGATGACTTTGACGCAGCTGCTACTGATATTTTGGAGAGGTACAGGATGTACAATGGCCATGAAGGTAATTCTCCCACCACCGAAATTTATGAAGCTCAAAATGCTGATGGGTATCCAACTTCTTCGACCACCCTTCCTAACAAAGAGGACATCAACAGGGATGTAACACTCGATGAAAAGGAAAGCTACTTTCAATACAGGATTAGCTTGAGGCCGCAGGACATGGACGTCGTTGGTCAAAATCATATCACCGATATTGTGACGGGTACGGGAACGAGAAAAGATGGCTCTGCCATCGACGTAAAATGGTATCAATTTAAAATTCCAATAAAAACCCCTGAAAGAGCAATAGGCACAATTCAAGACTTCAAATCCATAAGATTCATGAGAATGTTCTTTCACGATTTCTCGGATACCATTGTCTGCAGAATGGCCAAATTCGGACTGGTTCGCAGTGAGTGGAGAAAGTACGAATGTGCCAACAACAATAATTGCCTTGACCCCGGTGAGTACATAACGGACGATGATTTTGATGAAACTACATTTGATGTGTCGGTGGTAAACATTGAGGAAAATGGAAGCAGGATTCCTGTGCCCTACGTGCTTCCTCCAGACATTATTCGTGAGTCAAATATCCAAACTGCGGACCTCGTTGCATTAAATGAACAGGCACTATCGCTTAAGGTCTGTAAGCTGGAAGATGGGCACTCGCGTTCAGCGTATAAGATCACTGATTTCGATTTGCGTTCCTACAAGAAATTGAAAATGTTCGTGCATGCGGAAGATGCCTCGCCGGGAGGAGATGAATTAGCCAATGGGGATTTGAGAATATTCATCAGGCTGGGGTCAGATTTTACGGATAATTATTATGAGTATGAGATACCGCTGCAGCTTACACCGTGGGGCTCCACTGACGATGTCGTTATATGGCCAGAATCCAACGCTTTTAACTTTGAATTCTCAGCCTTGCACGAGGTGAAGCAAGCCAGGAATGTTGTGGGATGGCCTATCACTGTGAGATATCCGGAGGCCGGGTCACCGCACGGTGCGAACCTAATATATGTCAAGGGAACACCGGACTTAAGCAAGCTCAAGACGATGATGATTGGAATACGGAACCCAAAAAAAGTTAATGGCGGTAGTGCAGATGACGGCTTTGACAAGTGTGCTGAAATATGGGTAAATGAACTGCGACTCGCGGGTTTTGACGAGAAAGCGGGATGGGCTGCAACGGCAAGGATGACCGCTAAGCTGGCGGATTTTGCTATTGTCAATCTCTCTGGAGGGGTGAGAACACCCGGTTTTGGTAGCATAGAGAAAAAAGTGAGTGAAAGAGATCGTGAAACCACATTGCAGTATGACGTTTCTTCTACCATGCAGCTGGGACAGTTTATTCCAGAAAAAGCGGGGATTAAGATTCCTATGTACGTGGGCTATTCAGAAGTTATAAAAACACCCCAATACAACCCGTTGGATGGAGATATATTGATGAAAGATGCGCTGGAGGAGTATGACCCCGCTGGTCAGGATTCGATAAAAGATATAGTGAGAGACGTCACCAAACGCAAGAGCATCAACTTCACCAATGTTAAAAAGGTGAAGGGGAAAGGCAGCGGCAAATCCCATTTTTACGATGTTGAGAACCTGGCGCTTAGCTATGCGTACACTGAAGACTATCATCAGGATATCAACCTGGAATACAGCTCCATCCGTAATCATCGCGGTGGCTTCTCTTATAACTTTAGCAATAAGCCAAAGAACTACAAACCCTTTGCGAAAGTGAAAAAGTTGCGCAAGAAGAAATATTTACGGCTTATTAAAGACTTCAATTTTTACCTGGTCCCTTCCAGAGTCTCCTTCAGAACAGACATGAATCGCAACTTCAGTGAGTCAAAGCTTCGGAATTTATCGGGCTACGATCTGATAATCGACCCTATATATGCTAAGAATTGGACCTGGTACAGAATGTACGACCTCAAGTACGATATTTCTAAAGCGTTGAAGTTTGATTTTAAGGCCACCAATCGCGCGTTTATTGATGAACCCGATGGACGAATAGACACAGAGGAGAAGAAAGATTCGGTAACAGGTAATTTGGCTGATTTTGGAAGAACCACCAACTACTTCCATTCTTCGAATATCAGCTATACCGTTCCATTAAATAAATTTCCGCTTACGAATTGGTTAACAACGACGTTGAGATACGGCTCAACATATGACTGGTTGAGTGGACCCTATGACTTATCTGATGGGCATAACGAGAATGACAGCCTGGATCTCGGACACACAATAAAGAACTCCAACACCAAGCAGCTCAATGCTCAAGCCAATATGGTAACCCTCTACAATAAGATCAAGTATCTCAAAAAGATCAATACCGCATACAACAAAAGGAAGAGGCAGAAGGTGAAACAGCCGGAGTACAAGGAAGTGAAGTTTGAAAAAGAGGGCGTGAAATTTATAGCCCGCAAACCCAAGGGCCTTTTCCATGAGCTGAACACCAAAGACATCACCAGTATTGAAGTATTTGATAAAAATGGAAAGAAGGTAAAGGGAAAACTATTTATAACCAACAAGAATAAGATTACCTATGAACTAAAAACAGACCTGAAGGATGCGAAAGTGGTAATAAAAGCGAAAAAGAAGCGCGGAATAGATCTCGCAAAAATCCTGGAAATGACCGCTCTCACCTTGATGAGCACCAAAAAAATATCCGTTACTTATTCGGAAAATAATGGTACTATTTTACCGGGCTACCTAAAAAGGACTCAATATATAGGTCAGGATTGGAGCTCAAGCGTGAATGCACCCGGTATGGACTTCCTCTTTGGATATCAACCTGATACCTCCTGGATTATGGACGCCGCCCAGAATGGCTGGATGAGTAAAAGTGCCAGTCAATACATGAACTATCAGCAAACTAAAACGAAAAACCTGAGTATAAAGGCAACACTGGAGCCTATCGCCAATCTGCGTGTAGATATTACAATGAATAGAAATGAAACGAGAAGATATAGCGAGATTTTCAGGGATTCTACCGGTAGTGGCGATTATTTTGTGCACCAGAGTCCGGTCGAATCAGGCAATTTTAGCATCTCGTTTTTTAGCCTGGGATCCATGTTTACTAAGGATAGTAAGGAATATGATTCGGAGACCTGGAATGAATTTAAAGCCAACAGAACCACAGTGGCGGCTGAGCTGAGGGAAGAATATGCCAGGCGAAATCCAAATGTAAGCGACCCCAATCAGGTCTCAGGGTTTAATGAAACTTCCCAGGAAGTACTGTTACCGGCATTCTTGGAAGCTTATGGTGGAGTGGATTCAAAAAACACCATTTTCGATCCATTTATTAAAATGCCAAAACCCAATTGGAGGCTAAACTATGATGGACTTACAAAAATTCCCTTTTTCAACAGGTACTTCAAGAAGATTACCATTGGTCATGGGTATAGGTCATCTTATAGCGTATCGAGCTTTACTACCAATAGAAAGTACGACGAAGGAGGAGGGGCCGATTACACGACTGTTGTAGATGCCAACGAAGACCTGCTTCCCCGCTATGAAATAAATCAGGTCACAATTTCAGAGCAGCTCAGCCCATTGTTTAAGATAGACATGACCTGGAAAAACAGCCTGCTTACCAGGTTTGAATGGAAAAAAACACGAAATCTTGCGATGAGCTTTACCAATAATCAGCTGACGGAAGTGCGCGGAGACGAGTATATCGTAGGATTGGGATACCGATTCAAGGACGTAAAATTACCGATCAAGATAGGCAAGAAAAAGAAGAAGCTTCAGAGTGATGTTAACATAAAAGCGGATTTTTCGGTGAGAAGCAACACAACAATAATCAGAAGACTAGTTGAGGAGACAGACGACCCGTTGAAGGGACAGCAGATCACGTCGATAAATGTCACTGCTGATTATACGATTAACCAAAGGTTTAGTATCCAGGCTTTCTACAAAAGAAATGGAAACAAGCCATTTGTTTCGAACCTGTTCAAAACTTCAAACAGTAGCTTTGGATTAACGGTTCGATTTACCTTAGCACCTTAACAAACCAAGCCATTTTGAAGAGAATAATAATAGCCGTGTTGTTAGCCGGATCGATGTTACCAGGTTATTCTCAAACCCTTTCAGCCTATACTGACTATCGAGAATACTTTTACGTATTTGATGATGGGGTATCGCAAATGCTCGAATACTTTCCTGTTCAGTCGTACAGAGTAGGGGGTGCCTGCCTTGCCTATATTGACAACAAGGGTGTATTTAAAATATTTTTCAAGAACAATAAGATTACACTCGAAAAATATAAGGTAACGCATTACTTCTCAACGAATAACCTGTTGGTTTACACCCTTGAAAACCAGCTTATCATATTCGATAGGGGCAAGCGGCTTACGCTCGTGTACCATCCCAATATTTACGCTTTTGGCGATAGTATTGTCGCATTTTATGACGAGACTTCAAGTTACTTAAAGGCTTACTACGATGGTGAGATAAGAGAAGTTGAGGCAGGGCTCTCTGGCCGACCGATGAAGAGTATGTTGGTTGGTGATAACCTATTCGCATATGTTGATCAAGCAGATTATTTCAAGATATTTTATAGAGGAGAGCTTATTGAGGAGTCATATAGGCCC
Organism: Flavobacteriales bacterium; assembly: GCA_012966015.1. Taxonomy (GTDB): domain Bacteria; phylum Bacteroidota; class Bacteroidia; order NORP154; family NORP154; genus NORP154. The sequence continues at coordinate 43,551 of DTRI01000293.1, forward strand.
TATAACTATAAGGTGGGAGGTAATACCGTTGCCTATGTTACCGAAGCTGAATTAGAGTTCAAAATATTTTACAGAGGAACGACGCATACCGTAGAGAGTTTTGAGCCGCAATCCTACAAGGCTGGTGAGGATATGGTGGCCTATGTTGATGAAACGGGCAGTTTCAAAGTATTTTACCAGGGAAAGGTAATTGAAGTGAGCTCATTTGAACCTGAATTTTATCGGATTACCGCCAATATGCTGATTTATTCTGAGGGCGATTTTCTCAAGGTATTTGCTGATGGAGAATCACACACATTGGCAAATTACATACCTGAAAAATACTACGTGCACAGAAATGTTGTGGCATTTATTGATGAACAGGACCAACTGCAGGGTTTCTACAAAGGACAGCTTGAAACAATTAGCTATGAGAAGCTAAACAACATTGAAATTTTTGGAAATGCGGTATCTTTTGAAATTGGCATACATACAAATAAGACCTATTATAAAGGGACGGTATATTAGAAAGCAAAGACCTTATATTAATGCAGAGGTTACTTTGGATATAATTTTATATTTGCCCTGATTTTGAGGGAAAATTAATATAGCCTGGCTAAGGCAGCATAAACCGAGATACCATGAGCATACCACAAGAGCTAAAGTACACCAAAGACCATGAATGGGTGAAAGTAACGGGAGATGAAGCAACCGTTGGAATTACAGATTTCGCACAAGGAGAGCTGGGTGACATTGTATATGTTGAAGTAGAAACTGTAGGCGACACGCTGGACCAGGAAGCCATATTTGGCACCATTGAGGCTGTAAAAACTGTTTCGGATTTATTCATGCCTGTGTCAGGGGAGGTGTTAGAGGTAAACACCGGTCTTGAATCGGAGCCGGAAACTATAAATTCGGATCCCTATGGAGCAGGATGGATAGTAAAGATTAAAATTCAGGACGCATCTCAAATTGATGGACTGCTAACGGATGCACAATACAAAGAAGAAATTGGTGCATGATGCACAATGGAACGATCTTTGTGTTCTGTTAATGAGGATAGAAAGAATCAGGAAATTTTTATTTTTGTATAACAAATGCATACATAAATAATGGAGCCAAAGAAGAACGAGAAACATGATCTAGAGAAAAAGAGAGGCCTCTTTATTCAAATTGGGTTAATCGCCTCCTTGCTTATTGTCTTCATTGCGTTAGAGTGGAGAAGCTATGAGACAGCGGCATTTGACCTGGGAGCTTTGGATATGGACGATATTGAGGAAGAGATCATTCCAATTACCGAAAGAGAAATTAAGCCACCACCACCTCCCCCTCCTGTAGAAGAATTGGTAATTGTTGAAGACGAAGAGGAGATTGAAGAAGAGCTTGAGGTTGAAGATATGGAGGTAGATGAAGAGACTGAAATTGAAATAATAGAGGAAGAAGAAGAAATTATAGAGGATCAAATATTTACGATCGTAGAAGATCCAGCCAGGTTTGGTAATGGAGACGCGGATCTGATGAATTATGTTCAAAAGAACATTAGATATCCACAGATGGCCCGTGAAAGCGGCATTAGCGGAATCGTTTATGTGAAATTCGTAGTCACAAAAGCGGGTAAAGTAGACCAGGCAACAGTGCTTAGAGGTATTGGTGGTGGCTGTGATAGAGAAGCACTACGTGTTGTTCGGGGAATGCCTAAATGGAATCCAGGTAAGCAAAGAGGTAAGGCGGTGAGTGTGTGGTTTACGCTTCCCGTGCGCTTCGTTCTGCGCTAGATAACCATTCCGGCGCCAACAGTTTCATTGGTGCCTTCATCAATCAAAATAACACTGCCGGTAGTTCTGTTTCGGCTGTACTTATCGAAAAAGAAGGGCTGAGTAGTTCGTATTGAAACTCGCGCGATGTCGTTTAAGCCCACTGATTTATCGTCTTCTATTCTGTGGAGATTGTTTACGTTGACTTTATAGCGAATGTCTCTTATGATACACCTGGCGTCTTTAGTCGTGTGTTTAATACCGTACTTGCCATTATGATTCATTGGCTTTTCACTTAACCAGCAAATCATGAGCTCTATGTCCTGGCTAATCTCAGGCACATTATTCACCCTAACAATCATATCGCCGCGGCTGATGTCAATCTCATCCTCAAGCCTTATCGATACCGCCATTGGCGCGAAGGCCTCCTTAATTTCTCCATCATAGCCGTCGATCGAAGATATCTTTGACGTAAAACCCGATGGTAGAACCATCACCTCATCTCCAGCCTTGAATACCCCTCCAGCGACTTTACCCGCATAACTTCTGTAGTCGGGATACTTAGCGGATTGAGGCCTGATTACGGATTGAACCGGAAAGCGACAATCTACATGGTTGAGATCGCTGCCGATGTGAATCGTTTCCAATAAGTACATGAGCGTAGGCCCATCGAACCAATCCATGTTCTTGGAGCGTTTTACCACATTATCACCTTTCAGTGCGCTGATAGGAACAAATCGCAAGTCAGAAATTTCGAGCTTCGATGCAAAGGATTTAAATTGCTTTTTGATGCGCTCATAGGTGTCTCGGTCCCAATCCACCAGGTCCATTTTATTAATGCAAACAACCATATGTGGAATTTTCAACAGCGATGCGATAAAAGAGTGCCGGGAAGTTTGCTCAACAACTCCCTTTCTGGCGTCAATAAGAATGATAGCCAGCCTCGCCCCGGAAGCGCCGGTAACCATATTTCTGGTGTACTGAATATGACCCGGCGTATCGGCGATGATGAATTTTCTCTTGGGTGTAGCAAAATAGCGATAGGCCACATCAATTGTGATGCCTTGCTCCCGCTCAGCCCTCAACCCATCCGTAAGCAATGCCAGGTTTACCGTCGAATCTCCATTATGTTCGCTGGATTTTTTGATGGCATCATACTGGTCGTCAAAGATTGACTTGCTGTCAAATAACAGGCGACCGATCAAGGTGCTTTTTCCATCATCTACACTTCCTACCGTTGTGAAGCGCAAAATTTCCAGATCCATATAGGTCTTCGAGTTTATGCCGTTCGTCTCTTCCATTAAAAGTATCCTTCCTTTTTACGATCTTCCATTGAAGCTTCTGTCCGCTGGTCATCCATTCTTCCTCCTCGTTCAGCAGATCTTGCCGACGCAACTTCCTCAATCACCTCCTCTATTGAACAGGCCGTGGATTCAATGGCGCCAGTGCAGGTCATATCTCCAATGGTCCTGAACCTAACCGTTTTTTCCTCCAGCGTTTCGTTGTCTTTCACAGTAATAAATTCAGAATCTGCGAGAAATACTCCATTGCGCACAAACACCTTTCGTTTATGTGAAAAGTAAATGGATGGCATATCCAATTTTTCCTGTAGCATATATTGCCAAACATCTAATTCAGTCCAGTTACTAAGTGGGAAAACTCTAAAATGCTCTCCCACATTCTTCCTTCCATTGAATATGCTCCACAATTCAGCTCGCTGGTTTTTCGGATCCCATTGTCCGAACTCATCGCGATGCGAAAAAAATCTTTCTTTGGCCCGGGCTTTTTCTTCGTCCCTACGTGCACCGCCTATGGCGGCATCAAATTTATTCTCCTCAATTGCTTCCAAAAGGGTTGTGGTTTGCAGTGCATTTCTACTGGCGTTGGGTCCTTTCTCCTCTGAGACCTTTCCACTATCGATCGTGTCTTGTACCGATGCAATGATTAGATGAACGCCAACTTCCTTCACAAGCTGATCCCTGAAACCTATGGTTTCTGGAAAATTATGGCCTGTGTCGACATGCAAAAACGAAAATGGAATCTTGGCTGGATGAAACGCTTTGCGTGCCAGGTGACAAATGGTAATAGAATCCTTGCCCCCGGAGAACATAAGTACCGGATTTTCAAACTGCGCAGCTACCTCCCTTATTACATAGATAGCTTCAGCTTCGAGCTCCCCGAGATGACTTAGATTATATGATGAGAACATAATAGTCCGTAAAACCAGTGCAAATGTACTTAATCTACCTGAGAAAGAATAGGGGTGAGATAATCCAATATTAATTGAACAGATTGTTCGATGTTTTGCTCATCAGTTCTTATTTCCAATTCTGGATGTTCAGGTGCTTCAAAGGGAGAATCTATTCCGGTAAAATCTTTTATCTCACCTGATCTGGCTTTTTTATAAAGCCCTTTAACGTCTCTTTCTTCACAAATTGCAAGTGGCGCATTTATATATACTTCAATAAAATCCTCGGTTCCAATAATTTCTCTGGCTCTTTCTCGAATTGCTTTGGTCGGGCTCACAAAACAGTTAATTGTGATGACACCGCAATTCAAAAACAGCTTGGATACCTCGGCGATTCTCCTGATGTTTTCTGCCCTGTCTTCATCTGAAAAGCCAAGGTTACTGTTAACTCCTGTTCTAATGTTATCTCCATCCAGTATTTGAGTCAACATTTCCGCCCCTGCCAATTTTTTCTCAAGAGCAATGGCCAAAGTTGTCTTTCCTGAACCGGATAAACCCGTCATCCAAATTACTTTGGACTTTTGCTTTAAAAGGGTTTGTTTATCCCTGCGGCTTAAAATGCTCTCGAAATCTGGGAATATGTTCTCGGGTATACTCATAAGGCCTTCTCTCCGGCGGCAAATTTAGCGAATAGTATCCCAAACGTGCCACAATGGTGTAATATTGCGGGAAAATTTGGTTAAACTGAAAATAGGTATTAAATAATTGGCAATTGATGCAGTTGTATAAGAGGTAATATCGTAACTTTCAACACCTGAATTACGTATCTTTGGGCTCTGTAAATTTTATATATGAACACAATGCCGACTATGACCATTCCAAATTTCAGTCTTTCGCCCAGGATAGATCAGGTGGGAATTGAGGAGCGCGCCTCGAGATTTACCAAGAGAAGCATTAAAACGGCTGCGAAGATTGAGGGGTTGAACCTGGTGCTAAGTATGATTGACCTAACCACGCTTGAAGGAAAAGATACAGCTGGTAAGGTCAAACAATTATGTTATAAAGCAATGCACCTCAACGATGCTTATGAAGGTCTCCCTAATGTGGCAGCTATATGTGTTTATCCTACTCTGGTAAAGGTTGCAAAGAACGCGTTAAAAGGATCTGGAATAAATGTGGCCGCGGTGGCAACGGCATTTCCCAGCGGCCAGGCACCTAAGAGCGTTAAAATTGCAGATACAAAATTTGCTGTCCGCCAGGGGGCAGATGAAATTGACATGGTCATTTCAAGGGGTAAATTTCTAAATGGAGATTACAACTTTGTTTTTGATGAAATTGCGGAAATAAAGGAGGCGTGCGGTGAGGCACACCTTAAGGTAATTCTGGAAACAGGAGAGCTGAATACGCTTGATAATGTAAGAAGAGCAAGCGATATAGCTATGCATGCCGGAGCAGACTTTATTAAAACATCTACGGGTAAAATATCACCCGCTGCGACGCTGCCTGTTACCTTGGTAATGCTGGAAGCTATTCGCGACTATTACTACAAAACCGGGAAGATGATAGGAATGAAACCCGCTGGAGGTATTGCAAAAGCCAAGCTGGCACTGCATTATCTGGTAATGGTTAAAGAGACTATGGGTGATGCATGGATGACGCCTGCCTGGTTTAGGTTTGGCGCCAGCAGCCTCGCAAATGACGTGTTGATGCAGCTTACAAAGCAGAAAACCGGAAATTATCAGTCACTAAACTATTTTTCTTTAGATTAACAATGCATGAAAACTAAGCGAAAGGCAGCGGTAAAAGCAAACAAGACAAATTCGAGCAATGGTTCTATGGTTGACATCAGCCTAAAATTTGATGAAGGTTGGAGCTATTCGCCAGCACCGGAGAGCACGGATCACGTTTCTATAAAAGAGCGCTATGGCCTATTTATAGGTGGAAAGTTTGTAAAACCCGCCCTGGGCAAATATTTTGCTACCATTAATCCAGCAACTGAAAAGAAAATAAGCGAAGTTGCAAACGCCTCGAGTGCAGATGTTGACAAGGCGGTTAAAGCCGCACGAAAAGCATTTGGTCCATGGTCATCATTGCCTGCCAGAGAAAGAGGAAAATATGTATACAGGATTTCCAGGATGATGCAGGAAAAGGCCAGAGAACTCGCGGTTATTGAGTCTATGGACGGAGGTAAGGCTATAAGAGAAGCGCGGGATATTGACATTCCGCTGGCGGCAGCACACTTCTTCTACTATGCAGGATGGGCCGATAAGCTCGATTATGCCTTTCCAAATAAAAAACCAACGCCGCTAGGTGTAGCCGGGCAAATAATTCCCTGGAATTTTCCCTTGCTTATGGCTGCATGGAAAATAGCACCGGCAATAGCTGCAGGAAATACAGTGGTATTGAAGTCGGCAGAAACAACGCCCCTTACGTCGATGAAGCTGGCGGAAATAATTCAGGAAGCTGGATTACCCGATGGTGTAGTGAACATTATTACCGGGGCCGGAGATACGGGTGCCGCATTGGTTAATCACCCAGACATTGATAAGATCGCGTTCACAGGTAGCACTGGCGTGGGGAAGATCATTCAGAATGCTATTGCGGGAACAGATAAAAAGGTCACTTTGGAGCTTGGAGGGAAGGCAGCCAACATTATTCTCGACGACGCTCCTTTGGATCAGGCAGTTGAAGGAATAATCAATGGAATATATTTTAACCAGGGCCATGTGTGTTGTGCTGGTTCCAGGCTATTTGTGCAAGAAGATGTGGCAGATACAGTAATTAGAAAGCTGAAAGATCGCATGCAAACACTTATTGTTGGCGATCCTCTGGATAAGAATACGGATATAGGTGCTATTAACTCAAAGGAACAGCTGGCTACGATCAACAGGTACATCAAGATCGGAAAAAATGAAGGCGCCGATTTTTACCAGAGTAAGTGTAAGATTCCTAATAAGGGGTATTGGTGTCCACCAACATTGTTTCTAAATGTAAGCCAGTCTCACAGAATCGCACAGGAGGAGATATTCGGACCGGTGCTGGCAGTTCAAACTTTCCGAACTGTAGATGAAGTAATTGAAAAGGCAAACAATACGCCCTATGGTTTATCGGCAGGTATTTGGACTGATAAGGGCTCAAAAATATTTAATATAACAGCTAAGCTGAATGCAGGTGTTATCTGGGCAAATACGTACAATAAGTTTGATCCGACCTCGCCATTTGGAGGGTACAAAGAAAGTGGTTTTGGACGTGAAGGTGGATTGCCGGGGCTACAGGCTTATTTGAATTTAGGATAAATAAATAATTAATTTCGAATTACAATGCCAACAACAACAAAAAAGGCTAAACCAAAAGAGGGTTCTCATCGGGGAAGTGCGCAGAGCAGTGCCAACAGGCTCAACGTACAGAAAACCTATAAGCTCTTTATTGGGGGAAAATTTCCAAGAACCGAATCCGGCAGGTACTATACGCTAAAATCTGCCGAAGGTGAGCAGCTCGGCAATATTTGCCGGGCATCCAGAAAGGACTTTAGGGAATCGGTACTTGCTGCAAGAGCGGCTTTTAAGGGCTGGTCTGCTAAATCTGCGTTTAACAGGAGCCAGATACTGTACAGATTGGCAGAAATGCTGGAAGGGAGACAAGCGCAGTTCATCGATGAACTTACTATGCAAGGATCTACAAAAGTAGCAGCACAGAAAGAGGTGATAGCCGCTGTTGACAGGTTGGTTTACTATGCCGGATGGTGCGATAAGTACCAGCAAATATTTAGTGCAGTGAACCCCGTGGCTTCTTCACACTTTAATTTTTCTGTATTGGAACCTACTGGTGTGGTGGTAATTGTTGCGCCTGAGGAAAACTCGCTTATTGGATTGGTAACAACAGCTGCATCAGCTATTGCTGGCGGAAATACTAGCATTATCCTGGCCTCAGAATCTAAGCCTTTATGTGCGGTTTCTTTTGCGGAAGTAATCAATACCTCTGATGTGCCCGGTGGAGTGATTAATATTCTGACCGGGAAGCTCAGTGAGCTGATAGGCCATTTCACAACGCATATGGACGTAAATTCAATTGTATACTGCGGAGATGATAGAGCCATGATAAAGAAGATAAAATCTGACTCGACGTCTAACCTAAAACGTCCGGTATTCAGAACAGCAATAAACTGGCTGAGTGCTGAGGCTGAAACACCCTATTTTATTTCTGATATGCAGGAGACCAAGACCACCTGGCACCCAATTGGGATATAATTTTTCTCTTATAGTATTGGTATGACCTACGAAATCGGGCTGGTATTTATAATAATCGTCATCCTGCTGGTAACTCTTTACAAGGAATGGACCTGGCCTGCGCTGGCTCTTTTTGTTGCCGTAATTATACTAACCGTTGCCGGTGTTCTGTCTCCAAAAGAGGCATTGAGCGGCTTTGCAAATGAGCAATTAGCAGTTATAGTAATGTTGTTGTTGATGAGTGATATTGTTAAGCAATCATCCCTTGTGAATAAACTTTTTGATCTAATCTTTAAGGGCACCAGGACCACCAACGGATTTGTTGCGCGCATGATGGCCTATGTGGCAGTTAGCTCAGCATTTTTTAACAATACTCCGCTCGTAGCCATGATGATGCCCTACGTGTATAACTGGAGTAAAAAGAACAAGGTGTCCCCATCAAGAATTTTAATTCCCTTATCATATGCAGCCATTTTAGGAGGATGCCTTACACTGGTGGGAACTTCTACTAACCTTATAGTGAATGGAATGGCCATTGATGCGGGTTTTGAATCTCTTAAGGTCTTCGATTTTATTTATGTAGGGCTGCCGATGCTCTTAATTGGTGTAATGTATATTCTGCTATTCGGAAAGAAACTTCTACCTGACCGTGAAGACGTAATTGAAGATTTTGTTAAAAGCGCAAGGGAGTATTTGATTGAAGCGCGCGTTAAGCCAGGATCTCCGCTAATTGGAAGGACAATTGTCGACGCAAAACTCAGGCACCTGGAGGGCGTGTTCCTTGTTGAGATTCTGAGAAGAAATAAGTTGATAACCCCTGTTACCCCCCATGAAGTATTGGAAGAGGACGACACGCTGTTCTTTACTGGCGCAACTGGTGCTATCGGTGATCTCACCTCGCCTTCAATGGGCCTGTCTCTGCCTGAAGCTGCTGATATCCCTGAGGCTGGGAAGAGCATTGTAGAAATAGTAATCTCTCACAACTCGAGATTGATGGGGGGGAAAATTCAAGATTCTGATTTCAGGGGTAAGTTCGATGGTTCCATCTTAGCAGTTCATAGAAATCGAGAAAACCTATCTGGGAAAATTGGGGAAATTGTATTGCGTGCTGGCGACGTGCTGTTGGTGTTGATAGGCGAGGACTTTTACAAACGAGTAGCGGACGTGCAGGCGTTTTATGTAATATCAAATGCACAGGAAACACGAGACATTAATCCGATCAAACTTGCCATTCTCATTGGGGGCTTAATTTCCGCGATTATGTTGCAAGCATTCGGGGTCTTTCCCTTGTTTAATGGCCTACTAATACTTTTGGGAATTGTATTCCTTATGGACATTATTCCCATTTCAGAAATTAGAAAAGGCCTGGATTTTAATCTGATAGCATTGCTTGCTTTTGGACTGGCATTTGGAAAAGCTATGATCAACTCTGGTGCGGCGGATTACATAGCTTCAGGAATCTTAGCCGTTGCAATGCCATTTGGTTTCGTGGGTGTGATAGCCGCAATATTCTTATTGTCCAACGTTTTATCTTCTTACATAACCAATAAAGCGGCGGTAGCAATAATATTCCCGATCTCTATAGCCATGGCTCAAACAATGGAGCATGATGTAACACCATTTATTCTCGTTGTGTGTTTTGGTGCAGCAGCGAGTTTTATCACTCCTATAGGTTACCAAACCAACCTGATGGTTTATGGGCCCGGAGGTTATTCGTTCAAAGACTTTTTTAAAATAGGTTTGCCATTAACAATATTGTACATGATAGTATGTGTCACGGTTTTGGTTACGATGTACGGTTAGGAAATTATGAAAGAACTTTTACATATCGCGATTAAAGCTGCCATTAAGGGAGGAGAGGAAATTCTAGATGTTTACGACTCTGATTTTGATGTGGAGTACAAGGATGATAAATCGCCGCTGACCTTGGCAGACAAGAGGTCAAATGCAGTGATTGAGAGCTGTTTGCTAGAAACCAATATACCTGTGCTAAGTGAAGAAGGGAGAGAGATAAGATACGAAGAGAGAAAAGATTGGAAACGATTGTGGGTGGTGGACCCATTGGACGGCACGAAGGAATTTGTAAAACGGAATGGAGAGTTTACGGTGAATATTGCCATGGCCGAAAACAATAGACCAGTACTGGGCGTAATTTATGTTCCTGTAAAACGCGACCTGTATTTCGCAGCATCTGGTATTGGAGCATATAAAGCTGAAGGTGCAGTGTTGAATGAACTCAATGTGGAAAGCTATACCCTGGATGATCTTATCGAGCAATCTGATAGGATGCCAATTGAAACTTCCAGATCTATGTTTACAGTAATTGGGAGTCGTTCTCATATGTCGGAAGAAACGGAAGCATATGTAAATGAACTGAGAGAAGAGAAAGGCGAAATTGAAATAATTTCTGCCGGAAGTGCCATCAAACTATGCTTAGTAGCAGAGGGTGTGGCTGATGAGTATCCACGTTTTGCTCCAACGATGGAGTGGGATACATGTGCCGGACACGCTATAGCCAATTGCGCAGGCAAAACAGTTATTGATCACACCACTCAAATTGAAATGGTTTACAATCGTGAAAACCTTGTCAATAACTGGTTTATCGTAAAGTAACACCGACAATTCAGCAGCTTTATTCTTAGTACATTTGAAACAAATTAAATTTTATTAGATAGAATATTATGGGTAAAACAGCATTGATAACGGGTATTACAGGACAGGATGGAGCCTATCTTGCTGCGCTATTGTTGGATAAGGGATATGATGTTCACGGTGTTAAGAGAAGGAGCTCGTCTTTAAATACAGATCGAATAGATCATTTGTACAAGGATCCCCATGAAGATGAGGTAAGGTTTCACTTGCATTATGGTGATCTTACAGATTCTACGAATTTGATACGCATAGTTCAGGAAACACAGCCCGATGAGATTTACAACCTGGCGGCTCAATCTCATGTTATGGTATCTTTTGAAACACCAGAATATACAGCCAATGCCGATGCCGTTGGAACACTCAGACTGCTGGAGGCGATCAGAATATTGAAACGAGAAGACAAAACCAAATTTTACCAGGCATCAACATCAGAACTGTATGGCAAGGTTCAGGAAACGCCACAAACCGAAGCAACTCCTTTCTATCCAAGAAGTCCATACGGCGTAGCTAAACTATACGGTTTTTGGATTACCAAGAATTATAGGGAAGCCTATAACATGTTTGCATCCAATGGCATTCTATTCAATCACGAAAGCCCTATACGGGGTGAAACCTTTGTAACGAGAAAAATTACGCGAGCAGTGGCAAAGATAAAGCTCGGATTGCAAAAGAAATTTTATCTGGGTAATCTAGATGCTAAACGGGATTGGGGACATGCCAAGGATTATGTTGAAGGCATGTGGAAGATTCTACAGCACAATATTCCAGATGATTTCGTGCTTGCTACAGGTGTGGCGCACTCGGTGCGTGAATTTGTGGAGATGGCCTTTTCAGAAGTAGAAATCAACGTTTCCTGGGAAGGAAAAGGAGCGGATGAAAAAGGGATTAACATCGAAACGGGGGAAACTTTGGTGGAAGTAGACAAAAGTTATTTCAGGCCTACCGAGGTAGAACTCTTGATAGGAGACGCTTCAAAAGCGAAACGAGAGATGGGTTGGGAAGCAACGCACAGCTTGCAGGAAATGGTGACCGAAATGGTAAAGTCGGATATGGAGCTGTTTCAACGTGATCAATATCTGAAAGAAGGTGGACACAAAATCATGGATCACCACGAATAAATGGAAAAGTCAGATAAAATATATATTGCTGGTCACAGGGGCATGGTGGGTTCTGCCATACTTCGGCGTTTGGAAAAAGAAGGGTATACCAACCTCTTGCTTCGAACCTCTGATGAGCTGGACCTTCGGAATCAAAATCAGGTTCAGGGTTTCATGGAGGAGGAAAGGCCAACATATGTTTTTTTGGCTGCTGCGCAAGTGGGAGGTATTGGTGCAAACGATAAATACAGGGCTGAGTTCTTTTACAATAACTTGATGATAGAAGTCAATGTGATTCACGCTTCCTATTTAGCCAATGTGAAAAAGCTGATGTTCCTGGGATCCTCATGCATTTATCCCAAGATGGCTGATCAACCCTTGAAGGAGGAATATATCCTTACCGGAGTTTTGGAATCAACCAATGAAGCCTATGCGATTGCCAAGATTGCAGGGCTCAAGATGTGTCAGTACTACAGGCATCAATACAAATGTAACTTCATCAGCGTAATGCCCACTAACTTATTCGGCTACAACGATAATTATGACCTTGAAAAAGCACATGTGCTCCCCGCTTTGCTGTCGAAGTTTCATACCGCAAAAATCGAAAATAAAAGCAGCGTAGTTGTGTGGGGTACAGGAGCTGCTAAAAGAGAGTTTTTGCATTCAGATGATCTTGCCGATGCCGTATTATTTTTAATGCAGCATTACGATGACCCGGGATTGATAAATATTGGAACAGGGAAAGACATATCTATAATGGAATTGGCTAATTTAATAAAGGACATTGTGGGTTTCAAAGGTGAGATAGAATTTGACTCCACTAAACCTGACGGAACTCCGAGGAAGCTGTTGAATGTGGATAAGATCGGTAGAATGGGTTGGCAAAGCAAAATTGAACTTAGAAAAGGTATAATCGAGGTATACAGCGAAGTTCAAAACATGAAGGTGCTGGCATAGCTACTATGGTGTTTCCTAATTTTCTAATTATTTAACAATGAAGGGTTTACGAACATTTTCTGCGTTGTAAGACAATTGTTAAACTGTCGTTAGACAATCGTCGTACCAGTGTCTTCCTATCATCTCACGATTAAACTAACTTATAATGTTGAAGATTATAATAAATGACATTTAGAAACTAAATTGTACTTATTACAAATCAAGACATTAGGCCACAACCTTTTCTTTCTCCATGAGGTATTTTACTCACACATTACTTATTATTAACGTGTTCTTTAACCTTCGGTTTCATTTAACATCTCTCATAATCCTATTGTCGCTGCAAAGTATTACGGCGCAGCAGCAGTTACTCCCACTAAACCACCGTATGGGACAAGAGGTGGAGGAGGGTGTGAATGCGGCAGATAAGAATTTCCACACTACGGTCAAACCCTATGTTTATTCCTGGGTGTATTCACACATTAACGACACATTAAAATCACTAATAACGGCCAATCGAGAGAGAAAGCTGTTTTATCGAAAACTCAAAACGGAGCACCTGTTTATGGTCGATACCGGCAAATTGAACCTCACTGTAGATATTCTCTTTAATTTTGAATTGGGCAATGATTTTGCAGATACCAGCGCCGCTGCAGACACTACTACATTATATGTAAATACAAGAGGCGTAATCATTCAGGGTGATATTGGCAATAAAGTCTCGTTTCAAACGTCCTTTTATGAAAACCAGGCGTTTTACCCAACGTATCTTAGTGAGTATGTTGGCCATTATGATGTGGTGCCGGGAGCCGGGCGAATCAAATCCTTCAAGAAAACGGGCTATGATTATGCAATGGCTACGGGACTGGTATCCTTTACACCTTTTAAAAGCTTGAATTTTCAATTTGGCCATGGTAAAAATTTCATAGGAGACGGATACAGGTCATTGCTCCTATCAGATAACACCTTCAACTATCCATTTTTTAAGATAACC
>DTRI01000294.1 GCA_012966015.1 Flavobacteriales bacterium
GGTGGTTGGCCTACACTTGCTGAGGCCCGGGGTAAAATATTTTTTGTCGCCATGGCCTCTTCCAGTGAGAAAGTAAATTATATGCAAGGTTATCCCGGGCTCATAGGAAGGACTATGTTTATGTTTACAGATCCTGGCTTGCCAGAAACTGCCTTCACTAAGTTCGATGACCCTGTCGCCAATCAAGATACTATTCAGAGCCTTGTTCAAGCGGGTTACATGTTAAGAACGCGTACGGATGCAGGCACATGGGAAGCCCGCAGCGGTGATTACGCAAGAATGAATATGGCATTGTCGAGTGGAGCACAGCTGGTTTCTACCGACTATTATAGACCAGATCCGCGCGCTGACACGAGCTCCAAATGGACCAATTATGCAGTGAGTTTTCCGAATAATGAGCTGGCAATTCTAAATCCCGTAAACGGGCCCATGAAATTCGTGGGTTTAACAATAACAGAATAATATGAGTTTAAAAGATAAAATATACGAGGACTTCCTTGTGGCATTCAAAGCAAGAGAAACAGATAAGAAGAACTTCTTAGGCGTAATCAAAGGGGAGATCATGAACGACATTGGTCGTGGAACCGACCCCAATGATGAAAATGTGCTGAAGATTCTAAAATCCATAGAGAAGGGCCTAAAGGAAACAGGTACTGATGAAGCAATGAAAGAGCTGGAATATTTGGCGCCTTATATGCCGGCGCTCATGAGCGAGGATGAAGTAACCAAGATTATTGAAGGATTGATAGCGGATGGCAAATCAGATATCGGCTCTATCATGAAAGAGTTTAATACTACCTATCGAGGCAAGGCGGATAACGGAATGGTATCCAATGTTGTCAGAACTAAATTGGGATAACAATTGAATTATCGAGTTCTCTGTTCCAGCGTTCTGGCATTACTGTTTTACATAAATACTGTCAGCGCACAAATGCGCTGGGAACCACAGACGAATGTGGCAGGTGTGCACTTGCGTGGCTTATGTGTGGTCAACGACTCTGTCATCTGGGCCAGTGGAGCGGGCGGAACCTGGATCACCAGTGGCGATGCCGGAAATTCATGGGCAAAAGGAGTTGTTCCTGGGGCTGATTCCTTAGACTTCAGAGATATACACGCTGTTGATAAAGACAGAGCGTGGGTGCTTAGCGCGGGCGCCGTTGGAAGTATCTATTACACAAAAGACCGGGGAAAGAACTGGCAGCTTCAATATAGAAATACCAGGCCGGGTGTATTCTTTGACGGTTTTGCATTCTGGAATAATTCGTCTGGAATGGCGTACAGTGACCCGATCAACGGAAAGTTATTAATAATTAAAACCGAAAACAGCGGGAAATCCTGGTATCAAATAGATCCGCTATTGTTACCATCGGTTTTGGATAAGGAGGCTGGGTTTGCGGCCAGCGGTACCGGTATTTGCGTTTATGGCGACTCTCTGGTTTGGGTTGCCACTGGTGGTGGGGCGCGGGCAAGAATATTTAAGTCCGCCGACAGAGGAAATACCTGGAGTGTTTACGACACGCCCTTGAAGAGTAAGGGTGGTGCCGGAATATTCTCCATGACGTTTAAAAATGAAAACTACGGCGTTATCGTGGGTGGGGACTATGTGGACTCAACCAACGCAGATAGCAATTGTGCTGTGACTCAGGACGGAGGAGTGACCTGGCAGCTTCAAACAATTAAGAATCCAAGAGGCTACAGGTCTTGTGTAGCGTTTGTGCTGGGAGACAAGCTAATCTCTACAGGGCGCACGGGTTCCGATGTATCTGATAATTTTGGAATAACATGGAAATACTTTAGCGAAGCTGGGTACTACGCTTGTGACTGTACGGAACGGCTTTGTTGGGCAGTGGGTAGAAACGGAAAGATAGCCTATCTGGATTTTCGGTAATTACTCTTCTATTGACTTTTCAATAATGTTCTTGCCCGACGTTTTTCTTAGATATGTTCTTAGAATGCGTTGAACATCTCTATTGTCCTTGTAAGGTTTAATATAATCGTGAGCCTGTTCAAAATTATCGATTTGAATATCTTTGTCCAGGTAACCAAAGCCTTCGTATTTTCCGTCTTCTACCATGATTACAGAGCTTTCTTCTACTGTCCGGCCTTTTCCAATAATCAGGTAGCTGTCTACACCAGCTCCTATCTTCTTCATTGCCTTTTTGAATCTGAGGTTATACGTTGACGGATTTTCTTTAGAGCAGCATGCACCGCGACACTTTTTAATGTGGAAATCAAAACAAGCGGATGGAGATGTTTGAAGACTGCATAATTTTGGACATAGGTTGTACGTCTCCTTGAGATTTAAAAGAAAGCTACGGGCTTCAGTAATATTATAAAACGTAGCGAGGGGATCTGAAATCAATTTCAGGTTATTGTATCCAAAATGCATGTACCCCTTTTTATCTTCATATGCACAAATACCGAAAATATTATTGGTTCT
>DTRI01000295.1 GCA_012966015.1 Flavobacteriales bacterium
AAGTACATGTATTTAAGTTAAAACTTATGTACAAGCAGGCGCGGTGAGAATAATACAATTCCTGAATCATAAGAAAATATCGAGGATGTGAATGAGGATGTAAACAAAGAAGATGATAGGGAAACACTGTACCGTTCACCAGAGATCCAATCCTAACCTGTTACATTACATCAATGAGTTTTTTCAGGCGTTAGAAAATAAATTGGTATATCATAGTAATGAGATTCTTTCATCCATGTCATCTGTATTGGGAAGTTTCCTTTCTCTTATACCCATTGCCCAAAGTGAATGTTATTTCTTTAATTAACAAATCTGCTGGAATTATGAATCTGTTTCTTTTACTCGGATGTAATATAGCAATGAGTTCCTTTCAACTAGCTCACCAACCGGTTCTACTCCGTGAAAAGAGTTGTTTGTTCTAAAAAATCCATAAAACGAATTAGGTAGATAATCCATTCTTTTAACCTCTGAAAAAGCCTCGCGAGGATAATGACCACCGCTACTGCCTTCCAATTTAATATTAGAATTAATCGGGCGATATATAGATGTTCCTAAATGTAGTGTACTATTATCATGAGGCATGTAAAACATCAACGCCAACAATCTATGCAGTGCATCTGTATGAGGTGAGATTGCATAATTTTGAAAATCACGAATTAGCTGCGCTTTTGGTTCTAAACTGATTTTTTTTGCTTGATAACCTCTGAATCTTTCAGCAACGAATGGCCGAAATTTATCGATTAGCAAGTTTAAGAAATCATCACCAAGGAGCCAAGATGTAAGTTCAATCCAGAAATCCTGCTGATGAGCGTCTAATGCCTCGATTCCATCAGGTAGTGAAATAATGAATCTTTCCTTATATGCACCTTTGGTCACATGCCCTGTTTCAGCGAGGCTTGTATATTTAGGAGTTGAAGGTAAGAATGAGAGCATATTATCGTAGAAGGATTTTGGGAATATGGATTGGATATAAAAGTGTGGATAAGGATAGGTGAGTATAAGTTCGTTGGCAATCTTGTACATGACAAATTCATTGACGTCTGAATACATATTCTGCAATTCCTTTGAATGGTCCGTCCTTCCGAGTTGACGAATCAACCTGATCTTGCGAAAAAACGAATCCACAATTCTCTAAAAATTTGACAGTTTCCATATGATCTTCTAAATTCTGATTGATTTCAACAAGGATTGATTTGAAGTTTTCGTCCTTTATTGTCTCTTTGGCTCCGCGAATCACTTTAGGTTCTAGACCATCAACATCAATTTTCATGTATTGAGGTATGGGTAACACTCCAGATGTAACCAAATGATCAATGGTTGTAGAAAAGCATCCTTGTGAGTAAGCTGGATGCAGAGGCCTATACTTAAAATCTATTTTTTCACCAAATGTGTTGGCAGAAGATCCAGCTGAAAATCTACCTAAATATAAATAGTCAAAACCAACAGTATCTGAAATCGCAGTACAATAGGCACAAACTTGGTTGCCCAGTTGATTAATGACGATATTTCGGTTAAGCAGGGCATAGTTTTGTGACTCGGGTTCAAAAGCAAACACTTTTGCGCCTCTCGTTTGCGCGGCCCAGATTGTATACATGCCAACATTTGCACCAATATCCAACAAGATTTCGTCTCTTTTGAACTCGCTTATCCATTCAATCGTGGCCGGTTCTTTACTTAGCAGCGTCTCAACCCGCCATTTCATACCTTCTGAAGGTGTGCAGAAGGAGACTGATACATTACCTATGGAAAGTTGATATATTGGATCTATACTTTCATACTGTTTTAGTGTGATCTCCATTAAATTTCCCCTAATGTGTTAATCAACAGTTTCCTAAGCTAATATATTCTATTATCTGGAAAATAGCTGCATATTGCAATCTATATTTACCGCAAAGGATTCAGATTTAGGCTATCCTGTACAGAAAAGTGTGTCTTCTGTGTGACTTGTTTTTTTGAGCACATTTCAGCTATCCAAGCATTAAAAAAAGAACGTTTTCTTAGAATAAAACTTGATAAGTTATTCTCGCAGTGAATCTTGTAGGTATATAAGATTATTTGCTTATATTTAGGTGATGCAGGGTTGTATTTAAGTTAAAACTTTTGTACAAGGAGGTTGACGGAAGCTGAAATTGATACATTTTGCTATGTTTGATATGATGGGATGTGGATCAACATGTTTCATGTGGAACCCCGTTTTATGGTGTTCTGGCGCTAACCAGTCTCAGTTCTTCGGGACTACGTTACGAGCGAATATATAGGCATCGTCGAATGCTTCGTTCGATGCTCTTCGGTACTTGATTAAACAAGCGCACTGGATATGAAGTCAGTGTCAAGTACATCAAACCATTAGATAACATTGACGAGGTGTCCTGATTTTCTATGAAAAAGATCAGCTTGGAACAAACCGTCCAAATTGCACTGGAATATTATCAGT
>DTRI01000296.1 GCA_012966015.1 Flavobacteriales bacterium
CGGCTCTAGAAGTATTGCACTTCACTGCGAATATGCCAACCAGTACGCTGCTGGAGGTGATAATGCATTGATTGATTATCAAAGGGGTTCGGATAATTACCGTACCGGATATTGGCAGGGCTACCAGGGGCAGGATTTGGAAGCAGTTGTTGACCTTGGGGAGCTAAGGCGGGTAGATGCTGTAACCATTGGATTGTTACAAGACATCAAAAGCTGGATATGGTATCCTGCGGAGGTCTCCTTTTCAACTTCCAGGGATGGAAATACATGGAGCCCTGAGCTGGTGGTAAAGAATGCGTTTCCCGATGATGAGTACGGAGCATTTACCCAAGAGTTCAGCAGCCCAATCGAGATGAAAACGAGATATATTAAAGTGAGGGCCAAAAACTATGGCGCCTGTCCGGAATGGCACCTCGGGGCGGGTGGCAAAACCTGGATTTTTGCTGATGAAATAGTCATTGATTGAATAATGCCGCTACTATTCACACATTGGCACCTCTTTTAATGCATGAGGCAGAAGGAGACCATCAATAAGGAGGTTCAATCGGAAAACAATTCCTTAACTGAAAAATAAGCAGGTTTCTTATTACCGTAATAGTCGATGGTACTCCATGAAGGCCCCGGCCAGCAATCGTTTAGCTGCCAGAACAGTGTGCCCATGCAATGTCCTTTATTGCTGAGGTGGCTCTCAATTGCCATTTTCAGGGCATCTGCCTGTACCTGCTGGCTAAGCATCACAAATTCTTCAAAGTCTTTGGGTGCGTGATAATATTTAGTGATCATTTTTTCAATTTCACCATTGCCGATGTAGCTTTTTTGGCGGTTTTTCATTACTTCGGAATCCAGTGTGCGGTCTTCACTATCTGAAAATTTCCGGATCGTGCTCATATCAGGATAGGATTGAAAACCGTACTCCACCATAAACCTTCCAACATTGTGTTCAAAGCTCTCGAAGGGCTCACCTCCGTGCCATACGCCCCAGTAATGCATGCTGCTGTGGTTGAAGCTCTCAGGAGTGCCCCAGTTGCTCAATGGGGAGGTAGGGGTGTAGGCGATTTCAGGCGATTCTTTCTCAATTATATTGGGGATGAGCTGATGAAACAGTTTTTGATAATTGTTCCAAATCTCTGCCGAATCAGCTTGTGAATAGCCAAATTTCTCTTGCCACCCCCAATTTTTCCATGCCACTTCCATTTCATTGTTGCCGCACCACAGTGCCAGGCAAGGGTGGTTGCGCAACCGTTGGATGTTGTGTGTCACCTCTTCTTGTACGTTTTGAACAAACGCGCTGTCACCCGGGTACATGCTGCCGGCAAACATAAAATCCTGCCAAATCAATATCCCCAGCGAATCGCACAGGTCATAAAAGATATCGTTTTCGTAGATGCCCCCGCCCCAAACGCGGAGCATGTTCATGCCTGCCTCCTGCGCATCGATGAGCAGATTTCGGTATTGGGAATGGGTAACTCGAGGTAGAAACATATCCTGCGGAATGTAATTGGCTCCTTTCATAAAAAGAGGATGTCCATTTACTTTAAAATAAAAAGAGGTGCCAACAGAGTCCGGTTGCTCGATGAGCTCGATGGTCCGAATGCCGAAGCGAACAGTCAGGCTGTCAAGCAGCTTTCCGTTTTGCAGCAGTTGAATGTTGCGTTTGTACAAATGTTGGTTGCCAGAGCCATTGGGCCACCATAACAGGGGGTTGATTATGGTGAGCTGATGGGTGTTCACCTGTTTAGCCGTGATTTTTACACCATCGATCACAAGATCCATCCCCGTCGTATTGCCTGCAAGTGAAACGATGAATTTGAGATCGGCTTCACGCTCGGTAAGGCCTGTGGTGGTTACCTGTACATTGGCAATGCGCGCATCATCCCATGCCTGCAATTTTACGGGCCGCCAAATGCCGCAAGTCACGAACCTCGGCCCCCAATCCCACCCGAAATGATAGGCGGCTTTGCGCGTAAAGGGGCTCACCTTAGTATCCACAGTTTCACATCCTGCCGGCAGTTCATATCCTGTGGATTCTAAGAGGGATCTGTTCACGTTAAGGGGGGCGTGGAATTGTACCGTTAGTTCATTTTTTCCGGGCTTCAGGAACTTTTTGATGTCTTTTCGCCATTCCCGGAACATGTTGTCGGCCCGCAGCACTTCTTCTCCATTTACGAGTACGGTAGCATAGGTATCCAGCCCCTCAAAGACCAGCTCTATGTGCGTTCGTTGAAGCAACTTCTCATCTGTATGAATATGGGTGCGGTACACCCAATCCTTTTCTTCTATCCATTGCAGCTGCAATTCGTTGTTGCGCCAAAACGGATCTTCAATTACTCCATTATCGAGTAAATCGATGTGTACTACACCGGGAACTTTTGCGCGGTAGGTAGCTTCTGTGCCCACCTCAGCCAGGGTCCAATTGTCATGAAGTGCTACAGTAGCCGGCAGGGTAGGATACAGGGCTCGCTCACCGCAACCAAAGGCCAATAAAACAATTGGGATAGAGATCAGCTTATTCATGTTTACCTAACGGCTTATTGCATGGTACTGAATTGAAGGTGTAGGCATCAAGCTCCTGATGAGCGCCAACGCCAAAAGGCAAGGATGGGGACGGATAACGAGGATCGAGAACCAATACTTCCACAATCACAAAACTAAGTCAGCCACTTTGGTGAATTCGCCTCGCTGCTCAACACCATGGCTTTTGCGGGAGGTTTGAAGAAATAGGCGAAGAAATTTACGATATACCTGTAGTCGCGAGAACTCGCGACAAAGGCCCCAGCTTTTTTAACCTCGATAAGCTCCGCAAGTGAAGCCATGTGAGCGCCAGCAACCATGGTAACCTTCAGGTGCAATTCTCTGTACAAGGCAGGAGATGTACGAGATTCTCTGTACAACGATAGTAGGGGCTTATCAATTATTCTTTTAGTCAGGTACATAGCAACATGAATTTCTGTGAAGCCTTCATCAACAGTTATAGTTATAGTTTAGTTAAAAAGCCATCGTCTGTCTTTGTAAAGGTAACCGGCCTTTCCCACGAGGTATTATCAGTCATAGATAATGGCAAATAAGAATTGAATATCACAAAGCTCAGGTAAAAGGCAGGCTTTTCCGTCCGTTGCTCGGCTAAATGTACAAAATGAGGCAATAATCAGATTATTCAGACATTTAAATTGTCATATCTTCTAATTTTGGAATGAGTAAATAATGTAAATGGCCAGGTTCACAAAAATAATGAGTTGGGTGCTGCTTGTCAGCGTGAGTTTATCACTGCGTGCCTCTGATGGAGATTCCCTGGTGAACAGTATGGAGATTGCAAAAAAAGGGTATAAAGAGTACAGCGATGGAAATTTTGAAGCAGCACTCAAGTTTTATGATTTGGTGAATGTAAATGACAGCAATTATGAAGCTATACTGACTGAAAAGGTAGTATGTAATATAAGCCTGGAGAGATTTGAAGAAGCCATTGAACTTTCTGAGGAGGGAATTGAATTAAATGGGGAATTTAAAACAAGTTTTTACCTGAACAAGGGAACGGCCCTTTCACGCATGGACAAGCAAATGGAGGCGATTGAGCTTTATCTTGAAGCGCTTAAGCTATATCCCAGGTATTACAAGATGCTCCATCAAATCGCGGTTAATTATGAATCTATGGAGAAGTATGAGCATGCCTTGGCCTATTACGGAAAAACACTGGAGCTCAATCCTTTTTATACCAATACCCACGTTAGCCTGGGTTCCCTTTGTTTGAGTGAAGGAAAATATGCGCAGGCGCTGATGAGTTTTATCATGGCTATCTTGCTGGAACCGGGTTCGGATCGTGCCAATAGCATATTGGTGGTTATGAGCTCCATGGTCTCTTCAAAGATGGAAGTTGTTGATCCGCAGGGAATTAAGCTATCTCCCCAGGGCGATGATTACTCCGATATTGATTTGGTGATAAAGAACTATGCCGCACTTGAAAAAGGGTATAAGGTAAAATCAAAAATTGACATACCCCTGATAAGGCAGATACAGGTTTTGTTCGAAATGTTGGAATACGACCAATCTGATGGCGGATTTTGGATGGATACCTATGTTCCGCTGTATAAAAATATCTTCAACAGTGGGAGGTTTGAAGCATTTTCCTACTATTTATTAAAGTCCAGCAACGCTGACCAGCACAAGAAGATTATTGCTAAATATGATTCGGATGTAACCCGGTTCATAGAATGGGCCGGTGCACAGATCAGGATAGAAAATCTCAAGAAACCTGTTCCCTTTGACGGTGAAATGCAACTAAAAATAAGATGGTATTTCAGGGGCTCTTCTAAAAATGGCCTGGAAGCTCTTGGCAATAAAGAGGGAGAGGCACTGCGTGGTTGCTGGGAAATATATCATAAGAGTGGGGCACTAAAGACAAAGGGTTGCTACAACAAACGCGGCAATCGAGAAGGAGAATGGGCCTGGTACCACGGAAATGGAAATTTGAATGAGATGGTCAATTACAAGGATGCTAAGCTGCATGGCGCATACAAGACTTATTATGAAGATGGTTCTCCAGCTTTAGTGGGTACATACGCTAACGGAGAGCTTGACGGAGGTTATGTCGTTTACAGCAAATCGGGAAAGACCTTTAAGGAACTGAATTACAAGGACGGCAAGCTCGAAGGCCCTGCCAAACATTTTCATCCAACGGGAGAGCTGCGATACACCTACAGCAATGTGAATGGAGAAATTGATGGGGAGCTAAAAGAGTTCTTTGAAAATGGAGAGCTAAAATCTGTTACGCCAAAAGAGAATGGGTTGCGTGTGGGTACCTACAGGGAATACTACCGCAATAAACAATTGTATTATGAAGTTGAGTATGTGGATGATAATCCTACCGGAGTGTGGAAGGAATATTATGTAAATGGACAATTATATCAGGAAGGCAAATTTGAGAAAGGCAAATTTGAAGGAGTAATAAAAGAGTACTATTATGATGGTATGCTGCTAAATGAATCCAATTATGTGGCGGGTAAATTAAATAGTTTGTCAACTAGTAATGATAAGGACGGTGTTAAGTACATTGAATGGGATTATAAGAATGGTGATGTGATCGCATATAGGTTCTTCAATAAAAAAGGAGAAGAGGTAAAATCTGGTGTGAAGAAAAAGGGAAAATTCCAATATGCAGGTGTTTATCCTGATGGGGTTAAAAAATCGGAAGGTCTCTACGATATCGACGGCGGACAAATTGGAGCCTGGAAATATTATTCGATAAATGGTCAGCTTACTGAGGATGACAACTATGAAAAGGGTGTGATACATGGAAAGTCTGTTGAGTACTTTGTGTCGGGTAATAAGAAGAAGGACTGTAATTATAAAGAGGGACAACTTAACGGTTCTTACACCAAGTACTTTTCCAATGGCCAAATTGAGCGAAAAGGCTGGTTGATTGACGGGAGGGAACAGGCTGTGTGGAAGTATTACTACCCGGATGGGGCAGCTAGCGAGGAGAATTATTTTGTCGATGGTAAATTACACGGCAGGCAGATAAATTATGATTTAACGGGTAAGCTAGTTGCTCATGACTACTACGAAGAAGGGGAATTCATGGGCTCTACATACTATGATACCCTGGGGAATACGTTAAAGGAGATAGAGCTGAAGAACTCCAGCGGTGTGTTTACTTATTATCATTTAAATGGCGAGATAGGAAGCAAGATCCCATACGTAAACAGCAGCATTCACGGCTATTGCGAGTGGTATTATAGTACCGGTCAAATTTCTATTAAGGCAACCTATGTAGCCGGTCAGATGGATGGTGAAGTCATTAAATATCACGAAAATGGGAAGCTCGAAGTGAAGCAATACTATAGACATGGAACTAAAATTGGGAAATGGATTTATTACTTCGAGAATGGTGTCGAGAAAAAAGAGGTCAATTATGAGCATGGCAAGCTGCACGGCAAGTATATCTTCTATCTGGAAAATGGCCAAATCAGCTCAGAAAAGGATTACTATCACGGTGATCTGCACGGTGAGGGAAAATTCTATATCAACGGACAGCTGGATCATGTAAGATACTATGTATTCGATAAGCTGTTGGCATACAGCTATTACGGAAAGTCAGGAGAGCTGGTGGATAAAATACCTCTGATAAATGAAACAGGGAGAATGGTGAGCTATTACGAGAGCGGTCAACTGTCACGCGAAGCTGAAATTAAAAATGGCGAGTTCGTTGGTAAATACACAAAGTATTATTCCTCAGGCAAATTGTATAGTGAAGGCACTTATGTTAACGGAGAGATAGAAGGGCATTACACACACTACTTTGAGAACGGCAATAAAAAAGAAGACACAGAATATTTATACGGGCAATACCACGGTGCGAACATTTCATACCACGAAAATGGGAATATGAAAATGATCAGCCATTTTATAAATGATGAAATTCACGGAGCGTGGAAAAAATATGATAACAGCGGTAAGCTATTAGAAGAGCGGTACTATTATGATAATCGTAGAGTTAGATGATGAAGCATTGCTTACATACATACATACATATTTATTTAGGATATGGATATGCTGAGCTGTATGTTGATGACCTCTTTATATATTATGGTAAGTAGCATGTGTTTATTAAAAGTGATAAGTACTTTTGCTCTCCTGATCTTTGGTACATCTGAGTGACCTACGTGCCTTAGTGGTAAAACTTCTCACCACCAAGACACTGTTAGCACGAAGGGCCACTGAGAAAGGCAACACATAAAAATGTCACCTGAATACATACAGTGCAATGAGACATAAGCGTGTCATATTTTTTTTAGCGGTCTCCCTGGCGGTCAATACATCCTTTGGTCAGGCCGCTGAGGAATTGAAGAAATACAAAGAAAAGTATGCAGGAGAGGCAGTAATCTACTTAAACAGGATTGGGGCCCTGGACATAGCCATCGGTAAAACAGGTGAGCTGGAAATTATCCGAAGGTCTGTTGAAGATAGAATGTACCTCAATAATTCGGGCAAAGATTATTCAGACGATGATGTTAAGTATTCCACAGCATTGCACCTGAATGACATTTCCGCCTACAGCCTGGTGCCTGTTGAAGATCGTTACAAAAAGATAAAAGTGAAGAACTTCACAACCAGGGATGTCATGAGTGGCTCCGTATTCTTTGATGACAATAAGTCAATTGGTTTTTTCTACCCTTCGGTAGGCGAAGGTGCTAAAACGCATTTGGAGTACGAAATTGGAATTAAAGAACCGAGATTCTTGACGAGCTTCTATTTTGGTTCGTTCATCCATATCGATAATACGCAATACAGCATGGAAGTGGACAACGACGTAGAAATGGATTTTGCTTATTTCAATTCTACTGCTGAAGAGCTCAACTTTACAAAGGAGGTCGGGAAAAACCGAACGAGCTATTCATGGTCTTCAACTGAAAATAAGAAGTACAAGGTAGAAGCTGAGAGCCCGCCGGTACAGGCTTTTTTACCGCACGTAGTTCCAAAGATAAAGAGCTATAAATTCAAAGGACGGGAGACAAAAATTTTAGAGGACCTCAAAGATTTACATAGATGGTACGCCGGTTTGCTGGGGAAGGTAAATACAAAAGAATCGATGGACATCAAGGCGCTGGTAGATTCCATCACAAAAGGGGCCGAATCTGAATATGAGAAGGTAAAGCAAATCTACTACTGGGTTCAGGACAATATCAAGTACATTGCTTTTGAGGCGAACATGGATGGATTTATTCCGAAACCGGCAGCAGAGGTGTGTAAAAACAAATATGGAGACTGCAAGGGAATGTCTAGCCTCACCAATGAAATGCTGAAAATGGCCGGCATCAAATCATATTTTACCTGGATTGGCTCCCGTGATATTCCTTACAGATATAAAGACCTGGTATCTCCAATTGTAGACAACCATATGATAGTGACCTACATTGACGGAGATAATTATTATTTCCTGGATGCCACAGGCTCGGTGGTTGCGTTAGAGCTGACAACGGGTTTTATTCAGGGAAAGGAGGCATTGATACACATCGATAGTACACACTACATAGTTAGGGAAGTTCCCATTGCGAATAAATCTACGAATTTGGAGATCGATACCTCACGCCTTAAAATAACCGCTGATGGCATGATTAAAGGGACCACTGTTTATCAGGCATGGGGATTGAATGCTTCTGAATTGCGCAGCGCTGTAAGTCAGAAGTCAGTGAAGGAAAGAAAGAAATTTGTGGAGAAGTTTTACACCAAGGGAAATAATAAATGCAATATAGAATCGGTGAAATTTAACAATGTCCGCAACCGCGACTTGCCAATAGACTTGGCCATAGAATTTACAATTGAGGATTATGTCACTGTTTCAGACGATGAGCTTTTCATCAATTTGCATCTATCAAAATCAAGTGTAAAAGATAAAATTGACAAGGAAAGAGAAAATGCGATTGTGATAGATCATAAATACACGAGTACCATGAATGTATTTTTGGAGATACCTGCCGGTTATGAAATATCGTACGTCCCCGAAAGTACCAGCGCATCCACTGACTTTAACGGTTACTACATCAGGTATGAAAAGGTGTCTCCTACACTGCTCAGAATGGAAGAGCAGGTGTATGAAGATTATTTGGAGCTTTCCCCGGACAAATTTTCAGCGTGGAATGATGTAAGAAAATCACGGGTGAACAGTTATAGCGAGGTGGTCATTCTAAAAAAGATCAATTGACAAACATGAAAGTTCAGGCAATCATCATAATAGGCACTTTTCTTATAAGCTCGGTCTTTGCACAGGATACTTATTACGAGGATTATGATTGGGACGAGCAATTGAACCTCGATTCTGTAACTGCAAAAGCAACGGAGCACGAGGTAATTGTTAAGGATAAGAGGTCCATCGAATTTATTTTTCTCGAC
>DTRI01000297.1:0-8569 GCA_012966015.1 Flavobacteriales bacterium
TACCTATCTGAGCGGAGATCTAATAGAGGTAAGCGGAGCGGGCACGCGTATGTTTTTCAACCCCAACAGGGCAGCCTTCAGGGCGGGAGGGGTATCTGGCACCCAATGGGACAATGCAAATATTGGGGAATACTCTACCGCAATGGGGAACGGTACAACTGCATCGTTAGCTTACGCCACCGCAATGGGGAAGGGTACAACCGCATCGGGACATGCCTCCACCGCAATGGGGAACAATACAAGCGCATCGGGAAGCACCTCCACCGCAATGGGGTACAATACAACCGCATCGGGATTTTTCTCCACCGCAATGGGGTACTTTACAAGCGCACCTTCTGGATACGAAGTCGCAATAGGACGCTACAATACCAGCTATACGCCTCTAAATACTAATGGTATCTGGAATGCAGCGGACCGTTTGTTCGTTGTGGGGAACGGAACATCCGGAGTAGCTCTAAGCAATGCACTTACCATTTACAAAAACGGCAAAATGAACATCAACGATGCCTATGATATGCCTACAGCAGACGGCAGCGCAGGACAAGTTATGACAACAGATGGTGCAGGGGTATTGAGCTTTCAGACACCAGCCACTGCAGCAGCAGCATGGGAATTAACCGGCAATGCAGGCACGGTAAACGGCAGCAATTTCATCGGCACCACCGATGCACAGGGATTTGACATCCGAACAGATAATGCCATTAGAATGAGGATTGATAATGATGGCAATATTGGTATTGGAACTACCAGTATTAGTGCGAAAGTAGAAATTGCCTCTGACAACACCAATAATTATTCATTATGGTTGGAACATGATGATGATGATGCAGCTATTGGACCAGTTGTTATTTTAAAAAGAACCAAACCATCTGTGGTTGCTGCTTCTGGTGATTACCTCTCCAGGATCGGATTTTATGGGGAGGATGATGCTGGAAATTCAACCAGACAATATGGATTTATAGATGCTCAGATTGATGATCCCAGTGCAGCTTCTTTAGGAGGAAGACTAAATTTTGGTGTGCTTCATCAGGGAGCTACTTCAACTGCCCTCAGAATACTTGGTGATGGCACATCAACAGGGAGTGTTGTAGTGAATGACAGTGGTGACGACATTGACTTTAGAGTTGAAGGAGTAGGTATTACAAATCTAATCCTGGCAGATGCCTCTGCTGGCAATGTGGGTATTGGCACTAATGCCCCCAGCACTAAACTACAGGTGCTTTCAGACGATGCAAATCAGAGTAGTGCAGTAGATGTACTGAGTATTGACCACAGCTACAATGGCGGGAATGGTGCTAATGGAATAGGCGCAAGAATAAGATTGCGGGCGGAAGGAGACGGTGGGTCAATGCACAATATAGGCTTTATAACCGGGGCCTTGAGCAATGCGTCCAGCACTGCTACTTCCAGGGAAGCCTATATGGCATTTGATACTTACGATGACGGGTACAGGCATGAACGGTTAAGGGTCTATGGAGCTGAGGAAGCGGGAATAGCGAGAATATCCTGGACCTACAATACCGCCAGCACCATCGGTGCAGGCACCACCCTGGGCGCACTTGAATTTTACGGGCAGGATCAGGCCGCTGCAGGGGTAGGCGCCAGCATCACCGCCCACGCACCTTCAGCATGGGGTGGCGGTACCAATGATTACCCCACCGAATTGCAGTTTCATACCACCCCTGATGGCACTGGAACAGGCCTTTCTCAACGAATGGTGATTGACGAAGATGGTAATGTGGGGATAGGTAACACTACTCCTGGATACAAATTAGATGTTACAGGTGATATTAATGTTACAGGCGACTATAGGATCAATGGTGTAGCCCAGTCTTTTACCGATGCTCAGGACCTGTCACTTGCAGGAAACACCCTGACCCTAACCAATGATGTTACGACTGTTGACCTCTCTGCGTATCTGGACAATACCGATACTCAGGACCTGTCCCTTTCAGGAAACATCCTGACCCTAACAAATGATGCTACGACTGTTGATCTGTCTCCCTTGGTAGATGAATTGGATTTTAGCGGAGGCGGAACGGGAACTATGTATGCAACCAGTACTGGTGATAATATAGTAATCGGTAATACTTCTCCAACATTTTCTGAATATGGTTTGGTAAATGGAACTTCTAATGCAAAAACTATAAGCCTTCAGGCTGCAACTGCACATGCTGATGAATCTCCTTGTATGCTTGAACTTCAAGGTACTTCTTCTACAGATGGTGATGAAATTGGCATGATCAATTTTGTTCAAACCAGTACGAGCGGCATTCATTATAATATTGCACGGATCTCTGCTCATAGAGAGGACGCTAACCCAACCTATTCTTCTCTTCGCTTCTATACACGTAAACTTGCTGTAATTACTGAGGCCATGAGAATAGACGAAGATGCTAATGTAGGTATTGGAACACCATCACCTGATGTAAAATTAGATGTGGTTGGAGCAGTGAAGACCAGTCGTCTGGGGACATATGGCACTTATTTGTCAACGCAGGTTCAGGGCATATGGTCTCTTTCTGAATCATACACTATTGACGAACTTAACGATGATTTTGGCACGCAATATGGAATGGGATATGCTTATAATCTGAACGGAGGTTCCCCTTTTGCTAGCGAACATCAAATTGTTTTTACAAATAATGGGACTGTTAATGCAGCGATAGGTTTGGGAGGAAGTGGATATTTTGGAGGTGATGTTAAAATAGGGACTACGACGGGTAGCGAAAAAGTAACCATTCGGGGAACCGGCTCTACGTCTGCTACCGATGCTTTTCTTGTAGAAAACAGTGCAGGAACCGACATTTTTAATATAAGGGATGATGGCCGTGTGGCTATTGGTACTGCTCCTAGTAATAGTTACAATTTTACTAATTATGCGCCATCTGCATCCACCGCTGACTATAATCTAAGAAATTACTTTCTCAGGAATAATGCAGAAACAGGAACGATGTATGGTTTGTATAACTATACATACAGAGGATCAATTGCTGTTTCGGGTGTAGTGTATGGCGTATATAGTCCTGCTTATAATTATGTTGGCACAGGTGCTACTTATGGTGTTAGAGGATATGCTACAGGAACCTCTACAGGAGGCAAAAATGGTATATATGGTTCTACAGCTGGTAGCGGAACCAGATACGCAGGATATTTCTCTGGTGATGTGTATTGTACAGGAGCGTACATGCCATCAGATGAGAGCTTAAAAAGAAACATATCGGATTATGACAATGCCCTGGATCAATTAAGTTCTATCGAGGTAAAGGAATACGAATATAAACACGAAGGAGATATGTCTAAAATGGACCTGCCAAAAGGAAGACAAGTGGGTATCATGGCTCAGAATATTGAAAATGTATTCCCCCAGTTAACAAAAGATAGTGAATTTGATTTAAATGACGATCCTGAAAATGACGATCCAAACAGGGAAGAAAACATATTCAAATTTAAGGCAGTAAATTATACTGGATTGGTGCCTGTTTTGGTTAAGGCCATACAGTAACAGCAAGAGCAGATAGCCTCCTTACAAAGCGCCCTTGAAAGCCAGCAGCAGGTAATAGCCGCCCTGCAGGAAAAATAGGATGGTGGGTGCTGAATGGGCATTGGAAACAGTGAACCATAAGCTCCGCCAATAAAACAAACAGCCCTCCCTCTGCCGGCAGCCACGCAGGCAATTCCCGGGGGTAGTTAGGGGGGTGCATCCCTATTTATCCTGGCTGCGATTATTTGTTGTTTTTATTACTTTCATTTTCTGAGGGCAATGCCAGGCGGAGTGTTGCCAACTGTAGTGTCATACAACCGAGAAGATAAAGGGAAAGTGCTTAGCGCACCTTTTCAAGGACCTCATCCTTGAGGCTGGAGACATACTCGGTAAGCCTGCCTGTGTTGCAGGCCTCACGAAATGATTCAAAGGACGCTGCCTGCTTGCTAGCTTCAATCTGAAAACGCTCGTTCTGCTCCTCCAGGTGCTTCTTGGCACGATCGAGAATCTTCCTGCAGTTCTCCGTTTTCTTATCGAGCATCATGGATATTTCTTCATAGTCGAGGCCGAACACTTCACGCAGCATATAAACGGCTTTCTCTGAGAAATTCAGCTTCACACTAATGGCCGCATAGGAGCTCGCCAGCTCATTCTCCAGGTCAAAATCTGCCCATGCAGCGGCAAAAGAACCTTCTTTCTTCTCTTCAATAAGATGGTTGTCTTTCAGCTCGTCCTGTTTTATTTCGCTCCTGCAAAAGTTTGAACAACCATTTTTCACCATGGCGATCAGATATCCCCTGGATTCCTCCACATGCGATGTGTCTCTCTCAAACCACTTCACGAAAGTATCCTGAACTACATCCTCTGCATCTCTGATATTACCCAGAATTCCCAACGCTATAGACACAAGAATTGGCCTGTAGCCTGTGATATATGCGTCTGTTCCGATCATTTATTTTCTCTTTTCAGACTGCAAAGGTACGCATACTGTGGAATTTCGGCTGAAACAGAATTAGAAAGAAGGTATCAACGGCTTAGGATTCTCTTACAAGACAGACTGAAATCTGCCCATTATCGGTTTCTTCAAAATTAAAGAAACAGTCGACTGCGGGTTTTGTCAATCGCCACTGGTCCTGAATCCACTCAAAATAAATTTGATCGAGCCCCCATTTCTTATCGGTGGCTTTTATAAAAGCTTCCTTCATGGTGAACAAGCGAACCAGCTCTTTCTGCTGCTCTGCCTGGGGCATGTCCTGCAGAACAGAAAACTCTCGGTCCGTAAAAATTGGTTTGAGCGAGGCCAGCCTCAGATTCACGCCTGACTCCAAATCAACGCCAACTGGAATTTTGGCAAAGGCGAGAACTACAGCACCATCACTGTGAGATATGCTGAAATGCGGATATTCAAATTCTGACGATGAATAAAAGGGCTTGCCCTGAGGTGTGATTGATATTTTTATTTCCCCGGCTGTCAGATGGGCCATCTTCGCAAGCTCCTTTTTTAGGAAAGACCTGCCCGCGAGGAACTCTAATTTTTTGGCATCATCCAACAAACGATCATATCTGCTTCGCTCAGCTTTATCCAGCACAGTTAGATCAGTAGAAATATCCGAGATGTTCTTTTTGAGTAAAAGGTACTTATCCGATGACATATATGATTAAAGCTAAAGAGACATATCAAAGATAAAACTACATTTTGAACTATACCGCCATGTCTACATTGAACAATGTTCGATTGTTCAAGCTTTTTATGCCAAAGCCATATCAGATGACCGAATAGTGCTTGTAATCAGAGCGCATGCGAATGCCACTCATTTCCAGGCTTTGAATTCTGAAGAGATGCGCCGTACCTGTTAGCAGGTGACTGGCAACATCGGCTACCTTTCTGTTCTGCCATTTTTCAAGTGACGTACCCTTGGCCCAATTGTTAAAAGCACCCATTGAAGGGCCACACCAGATCTGGTAATCCAATTCTCTGCCCTTTTCTCCAGCATTGGCCCAGGCCGACGATAAGCCAAGATACCATCGAAAAACCAGCGCCATCTTGCGTTTGGGATTATCTTGCGCTCTTTTTATTTGATCAGGATCGCGCTCATTGAAGAAGTCCACGCAGCCTTTCCAGATATTATCAAGTGAGTCTCGGAACATGGTCTTCTCCAGCTTTGCAATCTCATCTTTTGGTATTTGTTCCAGCCCTTCATATTCTTCGTAGAGGTCGTAAAGCTTCTGTGCCCTCATACCAAATAATGACCCTTTTTTCAGCACCTGCAGCTTCACGCCCAGCTCAAACATATCAGCCGCTGGTGTCATCATTACATCTACCATATCTGCTTCGGCCAGCACTTTGCGAACCGGATCAGAGGAACCGGATTCTATACATGACTGATTGATAGAACCGGTAACTACATAAGCTGCCCCAATCATAAAGGCTGCAAAAAGTGACTCTGGCGTTCCCAATCCTCCAGCTGCTCCCACACGGACTTCTTCAGAGAATTGATGCGTTGCCTGAAGCTCATTTCTCAATGCTATAATTGCAGGCAAAAGACACACCAACGACCTTCGATCGGTATGCCCACCTGAATCGGCCTCAACTGTAATATCATCTGCCATGGGAATTTTCAGCGCACATGCAGCTTCATCTACGGTTAGCTTGCCTTCAGCTACCAGCTGATCCAACAACGCTCCCGGAGCAGGCTGCATAAATTTCTCTGCCAGCTCCGTACGTGAGAGTTTTGCAATAATCCTGTTTTTGATGTGCACTTTACCATCAGCATCCTTTGTTAATCCCGACGCACGGTAACGAACGACATGAGCTGAGAGGTCCATAAAGGCAGAGGTTTCTACAATGGTTACGCCCTTTTTGAGAAATAATTCCACAGCGTTGCGCTCCAACGCCTCCTCATTTGGACTGTGAATCAAATTCACCGAAAATGGCTTGTCTCCAACTGCTTTTTGAATGGTGTCGATGCCCTCTTCTACCCTCTTCAACACCATACCCGCCGCTCCGAAGGATCCCAACATCCCCGCCTGCGCCATGGCAATAACCAGCCTAGCAGATCCAATTCCATTTGCCATAGCACCGGTCATGTAGTTGTATTCCAAGCCATAAGCTTTCTTAAATGCCGGGTCTCCCAGCTGGCCGGGAAGAAATGCCGGCACCGTAGCCAATAATTCCATTGAAGATAACCGGGACGGATCATCGGTACCCAATTTGCTGGCTACACCTATCGTACCATTGGCATCCCGCACGATAAAACATTGCTGGCCTACCTTCGACAACACGCTCTTGATACCAGCCGTATCAAAGCTCAATGCGCCTTTATCTCCAAACCACTTGGCACTAACACTATCTCCTATCATGGAAATACCGTTATTCTGAACTTCTGTATCTGTAACTCCTGCCATATTCATCATAATTTAAAGTTCACGTATAGAAGAATAAATAATATTCTTAGTCAAAGCAACGTGGGGTTTATTATTGAACTCATGTTTGGGGCCCTGGAAAAGGGATTTGGGTGAAGACATCTATTTCGCCCTGTCTCTTGTCCCACTTTTAGTTTTTACATTTATTATATATAAGTGGCCTTGATTATGATATCACAATTGCCATATCTGTTACCTCATATATTCTCAACGTCCCCTTCCAGAGACTCGCGTCTGCAATAATAGTGATCTTGCCGTTTACTTTCTGAACCTCTTTCACGTGTGCTTCAACATTCATTTCCGGATCATGCCTCAATATCTGCCCCCTGTATTTCCACACAGTCTTATGAGGGGCGGCATGACTGAAAGACGCCCCGCTGAGCTCAGCTCCATGTCCCTGCTGCAGTGCCAATAATTGAATGGCCTCGAATATGGCTTCAATTCCAAGTGAACCTGGCATTACCGGATCCTGATAAAAGTGACAGGTGAAGAACCACTCCCAGGATTTTACGGATTTGCTGGCGTATATATAGCCTTTTCCATACTTGCCACCACCCTTTGATACAGTAGCCTCATCCAATAGGTTCAGCTGATCTCCCGATAGGCGTAATTGCGGTGAAGCGGGATTCGTAGACTTGAAAAGCTTCATCTGTCCAAACAGGGAATCCAGCTTGAAAGTGAGTTTTCCCTCCTCATCTTTTCCTTCATCGCTGATCCAGGGAGCGATGTGCTCGCCCTTATCCAATCCAGCCTGACTGGACAGGTCATCTTTTGTGAAAAATCCGAATGACGAAGTTCCCTTATAAAACATCTCGCCTTCCACAAACATTTCGAAGGAATAGCGCTGAAGCACTGTACCCGCGAGGCTTGTGTGACTTTCCAATATGCACCTGTTGGTCACGGTTTTACCTCGTAAATCAACGTCTCGGAGCATTTCGCCATCTCCGTCGAGGTTTCTAAAGAATAGGTCGGTGCCAGGTACCTGCAGCGTACTTCCCAGATATGCACCCATGAATCCGCAGGGTTGGAGTGCCACTTCCATCAACACTGAATATGGCATTGCATCACCTGCATTCTGTTGATAATACCAGGCATCTGCTGGAACATCATACTCGGCAACAATCTCCGGTTTGTTGTTAAATACGTTTCGCTCTCCTTTTACTTCAAGTACCCTGGAAATAAACTGCAGATCCGTATTGGGTTGTCTCGAAAGCTCTCTACCCTCAAATATCCTATAATCTTCACCAAAACATTTGTGCACAGGGCCCAAAGCAAATTGTGTAATGTCATATTCGTTAAGCAGAGGCTCGGGCGCCACTGGTTTCACATAAATGCCGTGCTGTGTGTTCTCGGCAGACTTCAAGTACGTAGGGTTGTCCTTTTCCTGTAAGCGCAACCCGAGGTTTTCAAAATGCACTGCTACGTAGCCATCATAGAGAATTTCCAGATCAGCGACCACGTATGGTTCCGGGGTGAGCCCAATTTCCTTAACGTCCATGCGATAGATAAGCTTTCCGGCCTTCGCGGGAATTTCCTTTCTGCACCTAACCTTCTGCGGTATATCGAGCACGGGCTGAAACCGTGCATCTTTGGTAATCCTTTGCATACCTAACAGAAGCATAAAGAAACGCAACAGCTGTCCGCCACCTTCCGCTTGCAAGG
>DTRI01000297.1:8597-8872 GCA_012966015.1 Flavobacteriales bacterium
CAGTCATCCGGATGAAGATCCTGCTCCGCCTCAATAAACCCCAAACCAGATGAACCCCCTCGTTTGTCGACCAACGTAATTCTATCCAGCATTAATATTCCCTCTGGTGGTAACCTCAATGAGCTATTTTTTCCATCAGGGTAATACGCTCGGTAAATGCCATTTAGGTAATTGTAACTGTAGTTTTTCTCTACGGCAAGCGTAGCGGTATCGTCAGCAAAAACATAAAACTTTTTGGTAAAAACACCATTGGTAAGGGTTTTTTGAAGCATAAC
>DTRI01000298.1 GCA_012966015.1 Flavobacteriales bacterium
GCTACTCTTGGTAAATCGATATTGGGGATGTTCAAATTCACAATTGCACTTTGTTGGTTTTACTAATTTAATTATGTTGGCTAACGTTCCGGCTATAATTTCGTTGTTAGCCAGGTTTACGGCGCGAATCAGAAATGTAACGCATTTTAGCGCAAGTAAACTTGTAACGGATCTTCGCCTTGCCTTTTAGGTGTTTGTTGTATTTGTATTGATTATTGCATTACTAAACTACAACAATGAACAGTAGCCGGTGTTATGGATTGCGGGGCACTACGGATGTATCTGTTGAGCGACCCATTGCGCTGACGTATTGGCTTAAGAGCAGTGTGAGTTTCCGGGTTTATCATACACTATAGTTTGATCAACCATTGATCTTGTGAGGAGCCCGGTTATTTCGTCTTGGTATTTGATTAAAGACTCAGGTAGTGGTTCCCGAAACGGCGAGAATAAGGGCTACTACTTCTACCACGAAGATTACGTCAAGCTAAAAATAATGACCTTCACCGTTCATAAGGATGCAGCCAGGGACATCCTGAAAAAGATGCATGCAGCAAAGTGAGTGCATGTGGACTCCTGATCCTCTAGATTTTCTTGTGATATACCTTCTGTGGACTTTGGGATCCAAAGAGTGTGGTATACACCTGGATACTGACAAGCTTTGTTATATCAGGCAATCAAGGACTTACAGTAAGTGCTATGCTAATTTTTCATAACTTAGAATAATGAACCGGCTTCTTTTCTTGCTGCCACTGTGCTGCTGGTGGTATATAACACCTGCTGCCACTTTGGACTCGGTTATGGGCGTGTGGAATGACACTGCCCAGCATGACACTGTACGGTTGAAGGCAATGAAGTGGATGATCGTAGACAATTACATCTTCTCCAAGCCCGATTCTGCCTTTTATTTTGCTCAAATGCTATTTGGACTAGCGGAGGCTATCGGACAAAAAAAATATATGGCAGATGCCCTGAATATGCAGGGAGTTTCGTTTGCTATTAGGGGTATGCATCCGAAAGCTATAGATTGTTATAACCAAGGTCTAAAGATCTCTGAAGAGATCGGCAACAAAGGTAGAATGGCTTCCACATACAATAATATTGGAATTATTTACTCTAATCAAGGAGACAAGGAAAAGGCTTTGGACTACTATTCCAAGAGTTTAGAGCTTTTTGAAGAATCAGGCTATGGATCAGGTGTGGGCGCTGCCCTCATAAACATTGGCACCATCTATTTTGACTGGGGAAACCATGAAAAGGCCATGCAGTATTTTACACGAAGCTTAAAGGTAAAGGAAGAGGCAGGGCATAAAAAAGGAATTGCAACCGCACTTCTTAATATTGGAGAGATCCATAGTGTACGAGGTGATTTCTCAAAGGCTATGATCCATTATGAACAGGGTATAGAGATCTATAAGAAGGCTGGCATCAAAAACAAGATCGGAGAATCCTATTTGCTCATAAGTAAGGCGTATCAACTACAAGAGGAATACTCCAAAACAATTGCTTATGCCTTAAACGGGTTGGATATTGCACAGGAGGTGGGTAGTCCTGGCCTAATCAAGGATGCATGTGAGCTGTTGTATGAAAGCTACAAGCTTATGGGCAATATGAGAAGAGCTCTCGAAATGCATGAACTGTACATTCAGGCTAAAGACAGCTTGATAAATGAGGAGAACACCAAGGCAATAATTCAGCTGCAATACAAATATGAATATGAGAACAAAGTTGCTGCAGACAGCATAAAAAATGCTGAGATGCAAAAAATTAAAGATGCGCAATTGGCTGCACAACAAGCTAAGCTCAAGCAAGAGAAGATGATGCGTTACGGGTTGGTGACAATATCGTCGTTGATAATAATCCTGATGTTCATCCTGATGCTGAACCATCGAAACTTCAAAAAACAACAAAAGGAGGAGACAGAAAAATTGCTCTCCCAATTGAAGCTGTTAAAAGCAGATAACGCTTTACGCAGGGTTGCAAACCCGGCACTTCAGACAGAATTTGAGGTGGATAGGGAGAAAGTTAATACAGCAGCTGAAAACAAGCTCAATGAATCAGACTTGAAAATTTTGACCGAATTATGTCGGCAACCAACTATAGCCAATAAAGACATCGCCGAACAGGTGTATTTAAGCCTCGAAGGTGTTAAGTCCTCGTTTAAGAAGATGTATGATCTTTTTGACATTACTGCTTCAAGCAGAAACAAGAAACTCGCACTTGCTATTCGGGTGATGACATTGTCTGAGGCCAGCAATAGCCAGTAGTTTTTTCGCGTATCCTAATCAGATAACCTGACGCTCAATCCCAGCTTCACCCCTAAGTGTGATGCCTAAGCCTTTACCCCAACCTATCTTTGGCATTTATAAGGTCATAATGCCCCTGCAAGAATGAAAACTGGACTCATCTCACTCGTGATTCTTATCACCTCCTGGTCTTCAGTGCTATTTGCTCAAAAATACACGAATGAAGGCAAAGACTTCTGGTTTGCGTATCCAAAAGTTACTAATGAGATATATGCAACAGCAATATCTACCACCACCTTTGAGGTTCACATTACTTCCAAAACTGCGGCAACAGGAACAATAAGTATTGATGAACATGTGTGGCCTATTGCATATCCCGCTTTTTCGGCAACATTCTCTGTCTTACCTGGAGAGGTAAAAACAGTCACGCTACCAACAGGGAATCTACATAATATAAACTACCAATTTGTTTATGCCTTATTTAATCTCTACTCCGTACACGTGACAGCCACTGCTCCTGTGGCAGTTTTTGCTTCAAAACTCTATCCCTACCAACCGACCGCTTCCTCTATAATGCCTACATCCTCTTTGGGAAGTGAGTATTTTGTAACCACCAAACCCAGCTATGCAGGAGGACCAGGAATCACAAGTGAAAGTGGGGTAGTGGTAGTGGTTGCTCCTGGAAACCCAGTTACTGTTGTAGTTACTTCTCCCATTGATGTAAAAATGACAAATCCTCCTCCACAACCTAACATTTTGGATGCTGGCGTCCCTGACACAATTGATATTGCAGCTAGAGGGACCCTCCAGATAATGACTGTTGTTGGAGGTGAAGATCTAACCGGGCTGAAGATTGAAGCCCTTAATGGCACTGATGTTTTTGCAGTATATAGTGGTCATGCATATGAGAAAAAGACAGGGCATACCGCGGATCCGATGTTTGAATTAGAATACCCTACTGATACCTGGGGGGATGAGTACATTATCTCTCCCGGTGAGGATCTATTAGTCTCTGATTACAGGGTTATTGCAATGTCCAATGCTACGGATGTTTTTGTTGATGGCGTGTATTATTCTACCTTAAATGAGGGCGAGTATTATGAGGATACCATCTCAATAACAAAAGTCATCACAGGGTCCAACCCTATAAAGGTCACCTATTTTATGCCACATAGAGTAGATTATGGTATCCTAACTTATAACCCTGGAGATAATTCTATGTGCAATATTGTATCTAATGATAAAATGTATTTAGATACTGCTACTTTTTTTCATTTTGCTGCAGATATAATTGATTCAAGCTTTGTAAAAGTGATTACACGAACTGCAGATATTGCTACAGTGGCAGTAAATGGAGTTATTATTAATAATTGGCAGGCGGTTCCAAACTTACCTTCTTACTCGCATTCTTATACAAAAATGGATACTGGAGCTTCTGTTTTAACCACAACTGGTTGCGGTTTCTTAGCTTATGTGCATGGTTTTGGCAATTATGAAAGTTATAACTATGCTTTAGGGGCGTTTTCTCAGCATGACAGCATAAACATTACTGATTTGTCCATAGGAAGTTCTGGGTTGTGTAACTACGACACTATTCAATTTTCCTCTTCAGCCAGCGATAGTGTTCTTACTTATAAATGGAAATTCGGAGATGGAGACTCCTCTGGCATTTCATCACCTACTCACGCCTATGCTACGGGTGGAACATACCCCATTAGTTTAATCTTAAATTATAAATGTTATTCTGACACACTATTGGACACGATTGCTATTCAGCAGTGCTGTTTAACTGATACCATTGGTTTTACCTATACCTATCCAGATCCATGTGACAGCAGCATTGTAGAATTTACCGCAACCTCAACGGGCCAAATGGATAGTATTTGGTGGTCAATGGGCTTCCCCGGTGGATCTGGATTAACTGGCATGACAGAAACTGTCAATTTCTCACAGGTCAAAACCTATAATATTAACCTATGGATTTATGGTTCATGTGGCTGGATAGACACAACGATTGCATTCACTGTTCCGTCTGGACCAACGGATCATTATGTGTTAAATAATGAGAATATAAATTACTGTCAGGGTCTGGACTCACATTAATCCCTGACACGGTTATCGGAAATTACACTTATTACATTACCGAGACGTTGCCTTGCGGTACAAGGATCATTGATTCGATTTTTATCAATATTTATGATTGCTATTGTCCAAACAATCTGGTACCGAACTCGGGATTTGAAACATATACAATATGTCCTACAAGTACAGTTAATGGTCAAATTGGACTTGCTGCTCCATGGGATAATCCTGCTTCAGGGGTTAGCCCAAGCCCGGGATCTGATTTTATAAATACTTGTTCTTCTACCCCGATTGATATTCCTTATACAGGAAATGGAAATGCAGGGGTAGTCCTTTTTTATGAAAGTTGTGAATACAGAGAATACATTCAAGCTCCATTAAACCAATCGCTCTTACCAGGAAAATGCTACTTAGCATCTATGCATATTCGTGTAAATTCAAACTCAGGAGCCAATATTGATAGTGTTGGGATGTATTTTTCAATGGGTGCCCCTGGGCAAGGAAATTTAAATTGTCCAATGGATGCCTTAGATCGAATTAATGTTGTGCCGCAAATAACAAATAATCCACTTGTTGACATGACTGCATATTCTTGGCAAAATGTAACCGGTACTTTTGTTGCCTCTGGAGGCGAAGATTATATAACCATAGGTAATTTTGCTCCAGATGCAAATCTAAACCCTCAATATTTTGGTCCTTTTTCTGATCGATATGCATACTATCTTATAGATGATATTTGTTTGTACGAGATTCCATCAGATACAATTGATGTTAATAATATATTAGATACGACCAGTTGCTCTTCTGTTACATTCTCAGCTCCGGCAGGATATAACCAATATTACTGGTATGATACAAGTAGTGCTTTGGTCTCAATAACACAATCACTAAATGTCACCTCCCCAGGCACCAGTACCTATATCCTTTATTCATCTGATACTAACGCGTGCCCCAGAACCTACTACAGAGATACCGTGAATGCAACCATCGGTAATACTGACGTGATTAATTTCTCCTATGATTACCCAGACCCGTGTGATAGTACAATATTAGAACTCACCGCAACATCAACGGGGCCCATAGACAGCATATGGTGGTCCTTTGGATTTATGGGCGGGGGCAATCCTATATGGAACAACCCAATTGTGGATTTCCCGGGGGACAGTACTTTTAATGTAAACCTCTCGATTTACGGATCATGTGGGTGGATAGATATTATTGTACCAGTAACAATTATAGTACCGGAACCCACGCCAAACTACGAATTAGCCAATTATAATCAGAATTATTGCGTGGGTGATGCAATGACAGATATTACAGTTGTCGATAGCTCCGGCGGAGGTGGTGCTGTGAATTGGTACTCTGATGCCGCGTTAACAAA
Organism: Flavobacteriales bacterium; assembly: GCA_012966015.1. GTDB lineage: Bacteria > Bacteroidota > Bacteroidia > NORP154 > NORP154 > NORP154. The sequence continues at coordinate 5,707 of DTRI01000298.1, forward strand.
TAATGTAGGTACTGGAACTACGCTGGCTCCTGATACCGCATTGGGTTCATATGTGTATTATGCAGTAGAGACACTCACTTGCGGATACCGGGTTATTGACTCCATTTCAATTACGGTCACGACCTGCGCCTCTTGTCCAGGTAATCTAATTCCCAATCCTGGGTTTGAAAACATAACAGCTTGCCCCACAGGCCTCACATTCATTGAATATGCTGTGCCCTGGAACGATCCACCGCCAGCTCCGGGTCAGGGAACTTCAGATTTGTACAATAATTGCACTTCTGGAAATTTATCTGTCGTTCCCCATACAGGGGATGGATATGCCGGCTTTATATCTTATTCTCCCGGAAGTGAATTGAGAGAATATATACAAGCTCCGTTATCAGTACCTTTAATAGCGGGTCAGTGTTATCAATCTTCAATGTATGTCACTTTGGGAGAAATATCTCAATATACTGTTGATAGCATGGGTATTGCATTTACAAATGGAGCTGTAGTGCAGGGAATCCCTGGCGGCACCTTTGATCCAGGACAGGGCCTTATAACTGCCTCTCCACAGGTTGTTAATGATGGTTCTGTTGACCTCAGCTCCAGTGACTGGCAGCTGATAAGTGGACAATTCATGGCAGCTGGTGGAGAAGATCACATTACCGTAGGAAACTTTACTCCCAATGCTAACCTTACCCCAGTATTTATAGGGCTATTCACGAGTTACGCTTACTATTACGTAGATGATATTTGTTTATATGAAATGTCGGCTGACACTGTAGACGCAACTGCAATTAGTGATACAACAAATTGTGACACGATAAACTTAAGCGCTCCTGCAGGATACAACAAATACAAATGGGAGGACTTAACAAATTTGATTGTTTCCAGCAGCCAGGACTTCAGTATTTCTGCTACCGGTACATCCACAGTTGTATTGTGCTATGCAGACACCACCAGCTGTCCGCTCACTTATTACAGGGATACAATAGTGGTTACCATAAATACAGCGCCAGTTGCGGGCAATGATCATGCAATAGTTATTTGCTCCCAACAAGCTGCCTTTAACCTTTTTGATTCTATACCAGGCGCACCAGATACAGGTGGCATCTGGCTTCCCACTTTATCGTCGGGGTCAAATGTATTTGACCCGTTAACACACGCTGCGGGCATCTATCAGTATATTTCGGGGCTTGGTGGTCCCTGCGGAGCTGATACTGCAGCCATTACGGTGACAATAAACGCTACTGCACCTCCAACCACCTCAGACACCTCAATTTGTTTCAACGATGCAACTGCTCCGCTGGTAGCACTTGGAGACAATATCAATTGGTATGCTGATCCTGCTCTCACAGGGTTGGTTTTCCAGGGAGATTCATTGTTTGCTCCAGATATTGCTGTGGGTTCGTACACCTATTGGGCAACGGAAACAGACAGTGTTACAGGATGTGAAAGCGCAAGTGATTCAGCAGTATATACCATCAATCCAATTCCAGTCCCACCTACAGCTTATGACACTTCAGTGTGTTTCGGCCAGACTGCACCTGGCCTGACGGCTATTGGAACTAGTATTCAATGGTACGATACGTTCTCACTTGACTCACTACTAGGCAGTGGAGTAAACTATGTTACCGGTGACACAGCAATGGGGCCTCATGAATATTATGTTACGCAAACCATAGCTGGATGTGAAAGTAGCCCAGATAGTGCCACATTGACTATTGTTCCTATGCCCACATTGATAATCAGTGATGATATTGTTATATCGGCTGGGGAGACAACTGCTCTTGTTGTTTCTGGTGCAGGTAACTATTTATGGAGTACCGGTGCCATCGCAGACAACATATTTGTTGCCCCGCAACAAACCACGACTTATACAGTGACCGGATTCAATGGGTTGGGATGCAGTGCAGAGATTTCCGTAACTGTGACGGTATTAGAGGAAGAGAACGTGGTTTACCTTCCAAATGTATTTTCAGGTAATAGTTCCAACCCGGAACACAAACGCTTATATGTTTTCGGTAAAGGCATTGAAACTCTCGAGCTTTCTATCTATGAAAGGTGGGGGAACAAGGTATATGTGACTACAGATGCCAATTCAAAACCGCGAAGCAGCGACGGTTTGTGTTGCGCTTATGGTGAGGGATGGGATGGCACCTATATGAACACAGGGAAGCCGCTGAATACTGCCGTGTTTGTATACAAACTTAAAGTCACCTTTAACAATGGCGAAGAATATTTTGAAAATGGCAATATCACATTGCTCAAATAGGAGGTATATGAAAACAAGACCAATCGTCCAAATGCATAAAATAGTGCTGACCCTTTTCTGTGTAATGGTGTTCTGTAATGGATATGCTCAAGATCTTCATTTCTCACAATTCAATCAGGTGCCGCAACTGATTAACCCGTCGCTTACCGGTGCATTTCAAGGTGATTTCAGGGGTATTATGAATTATCGGGATCAATGGAGCAGCATCGCTCCTTACAAAACCTATAGCTTGGCTATAGATGGAGGCCTGTTTAAGAAAAAACTTACGGGCAAATACCTTGGTGCTGGATTGTTTATCTTCCAGGATATTGCGGGTGATTCCAGACTGAGCACCACGCAGGTCAACCTGTCGCTGTCGAGTATAATATCCATCAACAAATCACACAACATATCTGCTGGTATTCAAGGTGGATTCAGTCAAAGAAAGATGGATGATGCAGGCTTATACTGGGGTGCCCAATATGATGATAATGGTTATGCTGCAGGTATAGCTGCAGGCGAAGCGGATGCTTTTGAAAATTATGCCTTTGGTGACTTCTCTCTGGGCCTGTCATGGAGTTACGGAAAAGGCTCGACAAACATCACCAGAAATGACCATTTGAGTGCCAATGCGGGAATTGCAATGTATCACCTTAACAAACCTGAGCAAGGACCAGGCCTCGATAAATTGAAGCCAGAATTTGTAGCCCATGCGGAACTGATGGTTGGCTTAAAAGGAACCCAGATAACAATCGTGCCATCCGCACTCTATTTGCAACAAGGCCAGTTGCATGAGATAAATGTAGGTGGCATGGTGCGCTATACCATCAAGGAGGAATCAAAATATACCGGATTCATCAAGG